>DASYTB010000589.1:0-4286 GCA_036002705.1 Verrucomicrobiia bacterium | reverse complement strand
TTTTGCGCGAAGGCTGGGCTGTCACGGTCGTTGATGATTGCTCGACCGGCTCGCCGGCGAACCTCCGGAGAGTTCAGCACCACCCGAATCTGACGATGCTTCAATGCCGCGTCTCCGATTGCGCCGAGTTGCCGGAGCTTTGCGGCAGGGCCAGTTTTATTTTTCATCTGGCTGCGGCGGTCGGTGTGGAGTTGGTGGTCCATTCCCCCATCCGGACAATCGAAACCAACCTCCAGGAGAGCGAGGTCATTCTTCTCGCTGCCTCGAAAAACAAAACCCCAATCCTGTTCACCTCCACGTCCGAGGTTTACGGCAAAAGCTCGAAGCCGGGCTTCAGCGAAGAGGATGATCTTCTGATTGGCCCCCCTTATCTCGGCCGCTGGAGCTACGCCTGTTCGAAGCTCATGGATGAATTCCTGGCGCTTGCGTATTACCGGGAATTGAGCCTGCCAGTGATCATCGTGCGATTGTTCAACACCGTCGGGCCGCGCCAGACCGGGCGTTACGGGATGGTAGTCCCTCGATTCGTTTCCGCCGCGCTGGCCAATCAGCCACTCCAAGTTTATGGATCGGGCGATCAGACCCGCTGCTTCTGCCATGTGCATGATACGGTCGAAGCGCTCTTCCGATTGATGCAGAACAAAACTGCTTTCGGCCGGATTTTCAATATTGGTAGCACCGAAGAAATCAGCATCCGGCGCCTGGCCGAACGAATCATCGCGGTACTCGGCTCAAAGTCTCGAATTGAGTTTATCCCTTATCAGGAGGCGTATATGCCCGGCTTCGAGGATATGCTGCGCCGCAAGCCGATTATCGAAAAACTGGGCCAAACCACCGGTTTCACGCCGGGCATCGGTTTGCAGGAAATCATTTCCAGCATCGCGACTGAAATGCGCCAGCAGCCCACCCAACAAACCGGAGGCGACGACGTGAGGGGTCTCTGATTTAATCCGCGCAAAACTGAGAACTGCTAACGCCGCCTCCCGCTCACCATGAACCTGCTCGACTGGATCCTTAATCTCGCCGGATTGGTCTTGTGGATCGAATGGCGCTCGGGCCGGCCCTTGCGGCGAAACCCTTCGGTCCTTTCGCTGGCCAGCGCGATTCGCCCCGCCGAAGCGAGACGCGGCGGCGGGTTTGCCGCCCTGGGCGCCTTGCTCGTGCTCCTTTTTCTGCGTCCATTCTTCTACTGGAGCATCGGCGCGAAATTACAGTGGACGGCTCAGACCGACTTGCTGGCGATCTCACTCCCGTGGCGGAGCGATCTGCTGGATCGAATGTTCCTCTACTCAACCATCAGCTTCGGCATCGCGTTTGGCCTTTATTACAGTTGCCTGCTGCTTCTCAGCGCGATCAATCGTGCGATGCCGGACGATAACCCAGTTCAACGGTTCATCCGGGTGCAACTGGGATGGCTCGAAAAAATCCCATGGTGGCTGAAAGTCGCGCTCCCAATGCTTGTAACTGGCTTTGCCTGGATCGCGCTGGTTCCCCTCGTCGTGCATCTCGAACTTCTCCCTCCCCTGCAAAACTACGATTACTCGTGGGGACAAGCCGCCGCGCTCTCCCTGACCATCCTGCTCGTATGGAAATGGCTCTTGCTCGCACTTTTTCTCTTCCACCTTTTGAATCTCTACGTCTATCTGGGAAAATATCCACTCTGGGATTACATCAGCATCACCGCGCGCAAACTTCTCTGGCCCGTGTCGTTCTTCGCGGTCGGGCGGATTGATCTTTCTCCCGTGATCGGAATCGGCCTGGTTTTTTTCGTCGCGGAATTAGGGGTCAAGCCGGGGATGATCCGTCTCTTTGAACGCTTCATGCCGTGACTCACGGCTGATTGCCCCAAATCCATTTGCCCGCGCCCGCGCGCATGTAATAGCGGTAAGGCTTCGGCCCCATTGATTCAAGCACCGCACGCTCGGCCTCTTCACTTAAGGCGTGTAAAAGGCCGTCCTTCTGCGGCCCACTCAGGTTCACGTTCTGTTGCACCCGGGCGCGCTCCTCCTGAAGGGTCTTCTTGAAATCGTAAACCTCGGAGGCCACCTCCGGCTTCAACGCGAATTGGGCGACCGCCGCTTGGAGTTGCTGAAAGTCCGGGTCCTGGCCTTGAACGAATTTTTCGTACCGATCCGTCCCCAAATACTCGCGCGCCTGTTTCTCAAAGTCACTCTGAGCCTGCTGGTATTGTTGTTTCTGTTCCGGTGTGAGGCTGTTCACATCCACATCGGGCCACTTTGCGTCCAAACCCCGTTGCAGACGGTAAATGGCCAGGAAATCGTTCTCGCTTCCATCGATGCTCGAAAGGGCAGCTCGCACCCGGTAGGCGCTGGGCGAAAACCATAAATCGTATTGGTCCAACTCCGAGGGCGTCAGAAGCCCCGCGATCGCGTCATCCTTTTTCTGCTGAATCTCCTGCAACTGGTTCTTCTCGTCGGGGGTCAACTCATCGTTTTCCAGCCAGGATTTCTCGCGCAGCACCACTTCTTCCTGGTTGGCCTGTTCAATCGCCATGCGCACCCGCGACAGTTTCTCGGCGGGTAAAAAGTTCAAACGCTCTTCGTAAAAGTCAGTCTCGCCCTTTTGGTGTGACCGTTCCGCGGCAAGGTCGATGCCCAAAAGGTCCCGAACGATTTCGCGCTCTTCGAAATCGACGCCCTGCTTTTTATTTAACTTCTCCAGGGAATCAAGCGTCCGGACGAGGTCCTTGCGCTCCGCCTTCCAATATTTCGGCGCCTCATGCGGGCCATTGATCGCCTGGACGCGTGGCGCCATCAATTTTTGCAGGTCGGCGATGACGATATCGCGGATCGTTTCTTCCGGGCAACCGATACTCCGCAACCGGTTGATGTAGGTGCGGTAGTCTTCGGATTCCAATTGTTCCCACTGAAAGGCGTTGGTTCGAACGACCACCGCCGGGGCGGCGCGCAGAATCGGCCGATTCGTTACAATCACGGTCGTCTCCGCGGTGCGAGCCTTCGCCTCGGCTCTTTTTCCGGCAAAGAACCACCACATCGCGCCGTTCAGGGCGATTAGGAACATGGCAAGTAAGACGCGCCGTTTCATTGTTCCTGGCGGCTCATCATCATTATTAACCCGCTCAACCGAGTAAGTATCGAAGGATAAAAAAGAAAAAGGACGGGGCAAGCCCGTCCTTCACAGAAAATTCGAGAGTCCGAGAAGACCCTAGGCGGCCTTTTTTTCTTCCTTCTTCCAAGTGCGCTTCAGCGGTTTGGTAACCAGGCCCTTCTTAATCGCGCTCGCGCTCACGCGGATGTACCGCACCTCGCCGTCCACAACCGCTTTGACGCGCTGCAGGTTCGGGAAGAAGCGGCGTTTAGTAATGGCCGTCACGTGCGTGCCGATGCCGCCTTTCTTTTTGGCCTTGCCACTGCGCCAAATGTGGCTGCCCTTAATCGGGCCTTTTCCAGTCAATTCACAAAATCTACCCATAAAAGATCAGAAAGAATACCTGCCTTCGGCTTGGTTTCAAGAGGTATTTGCAAGAAAATAAAGGCCTGCATAAATCTTCGGATCGATGGCCACGCCTCCGAACTCCTTTTCATGGAGCCATTCTGCCACGCGTGAAACAGGCACATGATGCACCTGGATCTTTTCACTTCCTTCCCCTCCGCCCGGGCCAACACGGCGCAGCTTCCTCGCCAGAAAGAAGACCACTAATTCATTGCTCAGACCGGCAGATGGCGGACCTGGTCTCGTCACCTGCTTCCATTCCGCGGCTTCGTAGCCGGTCTCCTCGCGCAACTCGCGGCGGGCAGTTTCGACAAATTCTTCGCCGCCGTAATGTTCATCTCCCGAGAGGCCGGCGGGCAACTCGATCACGTTCTTTTGCATTGGAACCCGGTACTGCTCGGTTAAAAGAAGATCGCCTTCAGGCGTGACGGCAATGATGACGATGCCTGCGGGAGAATTCGGACGCTCCGCGTATTCCCAGTTTCCGCAGACCTTGAGTCGAAGGTAATTCCCTTCCCAAATGGTTTTATGTTCCTGGTCTGGCATTCGAGGTTGATTTTTCCAAGCGCCGCTCGCTTCCTGCAAGCTAACCGCTGTCCCCGCAAAAAGTATCACGCGTGCGTAGCTGTCGACACGGTACCAGTCACTGCACCATTCCCACACATTGCCGGCAATGTCGTAGAGGCCCGTAGGGGTTCGGTGGAAATTGCGCAACGGGCGCAATGCCCTTAAAACCATCCTCGCCAGTGTCGCCCCCTTCCACCGGGAACTGTCCCTGGTAAATGTTTGCCTGAAATTTGCCCCCGGGCTTC
>DASYTB010000588.1:0-3058 GCA_036002705.1 Verrucomicrobiia bacterium | reverse complement strand
CAACGTGCATAGATCCGGGCGCAACCCGGAGGCGTCGCCGATCCCATAAATATCGAGCGACAGCTTGAGTATCCAGATGACAAAACCGTTTTCTCCCGCCAAACTTGGCGTTACCTTAACAATTGATGGAATGGAACATTCAATCGCGGGCGCATGCCTGCCAATCCTGTAAAAAGCCTTTCGCGGATAAAGAGCCGTTCCACACGATGCTTTTTGACGAGAAAAGCGGGTATGAACGGTTCGATATCTGCCAGAATTGCTGGACCAATCAGTTCAGCCAGGGCGCGGTTGATCGCAAGGGTTTTGTTTCTTATTGGCAAACGGTTTACATGACGCCACCAGCCGCCCCGCCGGAGCCAATTCAACGTGAAACGGCCGAGACACTTTTGCGCAAACTGGTGGAAAAGAATGATCCCAAGGATGGACCTGCAATTTACATTCTGGCGGCGATGCTCGAGCGCAAACGGCTCTTGAAAGTGAAGGCGCAGTTATCGCGCGAGGGAAAGCGCGTTTTCGTTTACGAACATGGCAAGACGGGCGACTTGTTTCAGATCGAAGACCCGAATTTGCAATTACATCAGCTTGAAGGAGTTCAGCACGAAGTTCTTCATCTGCTCCAGCACGGCGTGCCGGACGCGAATGGTGAAACAACCTCAAACAGCAGCGAGCCTGCCTCGGTTCCGGCGGAGGCGCCGGTCGAGCCGGCCGGGGCAGTTGCGGGAGTAGCATAGCGTGGCCGTGCATTCGCCGGAAATGTCAGTCCAGAACCTCGCGGAGTTTCAGCGAAAGCTCGGTTATTTTTTCAAAGACCTTTCGCTTCTGAAAATGGCGCTGACTCACCCCTCCGTCGCGCACGAGCAGGGCAGAGAGGTGACCGTATATCACAACCAGCGACTGGAGTTTCTGGGGGATGCGGTTTTGCAGCTCGTTCTCACGAGGGAGCTTTACATGAAGTTTCCCGGTTTCGGCGAAGGGCCGCTCACCAAGGCGCGTGCTCAACTCGTCAACCGCCGGACCCTCGCGGAACATGGCCGGCGGCTGAATTTGGGCCAGTACCTTGAATTGAGCCGCGGCGAGGAGATCAGCGGTGGACGTGAAAGGCCGTCCTCCCTGGCTGACGCTTACGAAGCGGTGGTAGGAGCGCTTTTTCTGGACAGCAACTATGAAATGGCGCGCGATTTCATTCTGCGCGAGTTTTGCGATGTTTTCAGCGAATTGCGTGATCTGCCGACCATCGACAATCCCAAAGGCGAGTTGCAGGAACTCCTTCAGGCCGCGACCAACGAAGCGCCCCAATATAAATTGGAATCGACCACGGGACCGGACCATGACCGCGTCTTTGAATGCACCGTACATCATCGCGGCCTCGAGCTCGGTCGCGGCTCGGGCAAAAACAAGAAGGAGGCCGAAAGCCAGGCCGCGCTCGTTGCCTTGATAAAGCTCCGGGAAAAAGTCGCGGTTTGATTTTGGAGGGCGGCGGCAAAGGGAGGGCTGTCGCCCGAGCGCTCTCGCCTGCACCGCTTTTCAGGGCGGCTTCACTGCAAAACAGCCCGGCTTCATGTGCCAAACGCCTTCTTCTTCTTAACGCACTTGAAAAAGCGGCGACCAGTCGCCGCACTCCAAAATTCATTAAGAACTCATCGCTGCCCGCTTTTTCTTCAAATAATCGACGATTCTGCGGTTATCATTCCCGCAAATCCAAACGAGCCGGAGGAACTCCGCCAGTTCCACATTCATGCTCCGCAGGAAAGGGCGGTCTCCTCCACACCCATACATTAGTTCAGGCGGCAGTTCGCCACGCAGCTTCGCGCGGGCTTTTTCGATCAAGCGCGGTAGCCACGCGATCCCATCGACTTCATCCCTTTTTGCCGGAAGAGAATCCATCGAAACCTGTTTGGTGCTCGGAACTCCATTTTGCTCGATCAGGAAATAATCGCGTCGCACCGCGGTTGTCAGCAGGATGGTTTCGAAGGTCGGCTCGCCGTAACGGGCGAGATCATCGATAAAATCGAAAAGTTCCTGAGCCGTACAGCCGATTGAACTCAGGAATTCCAGCTCCTGCTTGCTCAAAAGCTTCCGCGGGCCGTGCTCGCCGTTGTTGTAGCGAGCGGTGGCGGCGTCATAAACGCGGCGAAATTCCGAAGGCCAATCGTAATTGCTCATGCATTTTATTTACTCGCTCGCGCTCCGGTTGCCAAATGCAGTTCCTTCTTCAGCGCAAGCGCAAGCTTCTCGTATTGTGGCAGGGAATTATAGAGTTGGGCGGAAATGCGGAGTAATCGCTTCGGCGGTTTGGGCCAGGGGATGATTGGAACCTCAATATTCCAATCACGGAAGAGCCGTTCCTGAAGCGGGTCCAGATAAAGAGGGGACTTTGGTGCCTTGGTCGTGCGCGCATCGGCGATCGGGATGGAGGCGAGCGAGCCGATGAATTCGTCGGGGCAGGGGATCTGAACTTCCAATGCGGCGCAAATTTCACGGCGTCCAGCCAGGGCGAGTGCGCGATTACGCTTCATGATCTCCGGCCATCCGCCCGCCAGAAGCGAATTCATAAATTCAATCGCCTTTGGCACCGAGAGCATCGCCGCAGGGTCCCACGTCCCCGTCCAGCCAAACTCAATCAAAAATCGCGAGCGATCCTTCCGCGGAGAGTTGGCGCCATGGCTGATCACCACCGGGCGAATCTGGTCCTGCACTTCGGGCTGGACGTACAGCAGACCGGCACCCTTGGGAGCGCAAATCCATTTGTGGCAATTGCCGGTATAAAACGAAGCGCCTAATCTCTCGAGATTTAGAGGAACCATGCCCGGGGCGTGGGCGCCATCCACCAGTGTGCGGACGCCCCGCTCTTCGAGTTCCCGGACAATTCGAGCAATCGGAAAGACCAAGCCGGTCTGGCTTGAGACATGATCAACCAGCGCCAGACGCGTTCGGTCGGTGACCGCTTGCAGAATGGGGACAACAATCTGCTCCTCGTTTTGCAGGGGAAATGGAATTTGAGCCACGACCACTCTCGCGCCCGAAGTTTCCGCGACGTAATCAAGGACATTCCGGCACG
>DASYTB010000587.1:0-2222 GCA_036002705.1 Verrucomicrobiia bacterium | reverse complement strand
GGATCGTCCTTCTAGGACTGAACGGGTGTGCGACGGATTACGAGGATTTTAATCCCGACCCCGTGCCGCCGGAGAATCCGGAATTTGCGCCCCGAGAAACCGTCGGACATCTGCCGACAGGCCCACCCTCGCCGGCTCCGCAAAACCCGTTTAGCCAGCCAGCCCATCCCTTTCCCCAGTAGGCTCGCCAAAATGTTTTTGTCCTCCATTCGTTAGGGGGAAAGTCAGAAGCGGGATTTCACGCCGTTCTCCCTCCATCTCGCTGGCGACCCTTCCGGAGCGAATGGCGCCGAGGCGGAGATAGAAGGGCTCAGCATGAGGATCGGATTCAATTGTTAGGCAATTCGCTCCTAAAGCGGTCGCGCGCGCGGCGGCGTGCTGGAAAAGCTTTCGGCCGACGCCTCGCTTCATTTCATTAGGCAACACCCAAAGGTGCTCGAGCCGCAGTTCGGTTCCGTGCCAACGCAGGGCATAGAAGCCGAGGGAGCTCCTGTCTTCCCCGGCGAGCCAGGTTTCGTTCTGCGCGATAAATTCCGGGGTTATGGTGAGCAGTTCCCGCCATTGCTCCAACCACGACGCGGGATAACCCCAGTACGCCTTGGCCTTTTGCGCGACGAGGCTCAGCGTATCGGCTTCGCTTGTCTGGGCGCGCCGGATTTGCATGTGAGCAGGATGCCCCAACCGGTTGCGAGCGCGCAAGCAGACGTCCGGAACTTGCAGGACGAGGGGGAATTCTCAGCAAAAATTTCCGTCAAGCGGCGTCGCCTATGGAAAAGCGAAACGCACGCCCAACGTTAGTCATGGGAACAGCGGCCCTTACTTCTCGAATACCTTCTTCACGTCGCCGACTTTTTGCTGCACTTTGCCTTCCACTTTTTCGGCTGTTCCCCGTGCCTCTAAATCTGGATTGCCGACGACTTGACCGGCTTTTTCCTTAACTGTGCCAATCGCTTCCTTGGCAGTCCCCTTCGCTTTGTCTTCGGTGCTTGAGTTCATACTCGTAATTCGTGTTTGGCGAGAGCGAAGGTTGTGTTGAGGTTCGATCGGGTTTTATGAAAACACGAAAAGTCCCTTTCGCTTTATCTTCATTCCCGCCACCGCCGAGACGCTCGGCGGCGCTCCGACGCAGCATGAGCGGGCCTCAAAAAATCATTGTCGATTCCCATCTCTCAATTCCTGGAAACAGGTGCAGAGATTTATGGAGTTCGTCCGCGGGTAATTTGGAAAATATTGCCGGCCGTAATATCGGTAATATACAGCTCGCCGTTCGCGTCTTCGCCTAACGACGATGGATTTTTCAGGCTGTAACCTCCGATGCGCGTCGGGAACAAATCATCGGTGATATCCTGGAAGTTGCTCGCCACCGTACCATCGAAATTAAGGGTGAAGATTCGTCCCGTGCCATCGCCCGTGTTGGGCCCAGCATAATCGGCAAAGACATAAAAGCCGCGCAGGTTCCTGATATTTTGGCCGCGATAGGCATATCCGCCGATGAGCGCTTGTCCGGTGGTGTGCGGATAGTCGTAGGCCGGATTGACCGCATGCCGCACGCGTTCGTTTGGGTAGGCAGGATTTTGAATCAAACCTTCGCGGACGCGCCACCCGTAGTTCTCGCCGCCGCCGAGTTTGGAAGCATCCTGCGCGTCGATTTCCTCCCGCGTGTCCTGACCGACATCGCCAATGAAGAATGTGCCTAACGACCGATCGAAACTATCGCGAAAAGGATTTCGCAGGCCATAAGCCCAGATTTCCTGTTTGTCGGTCGTCGAGCCGGCAAACGGATTATCAGGCGGAATGGAATAGGAGCCGTATGGATGGTCGCTAGGGTGAATGCGCAGCATTTTGCCCAGAAGCGTGGTAGTATTCTGGGCGTTGCCGCCCGGTTCGATGTGACCCGGGCCCTGGTCGTTCGCGTTCCCACCATCGCCCCATGCGATATAGAGATTCCCTTCGTCGCCAACACGAGGGCTAAAGCCGATCCAACCGCCGTTATGATTTGTTTGCGGCTTATCGACGGTGAGCAGAGTTCTCTCGCTTGTGGGATCGGCGATGTCTGGATCCGAGGAAACACGAAAAACGGCTACGTGGCTCACACCCTGACCGAATGATCCGCCCGGTGCGGAATAGTCGACGTAAAAACGGCCGCTCGTTGCGTAATCCGGTGCGAAAGCCAGCCCGAGGAGACCTTCTTCGCCGCTAAGCGAAACCTCGCTCGAAATATC
>DASYTB010000586.1:0-16803 GCA_036002705.1 Verrucomicrobiia bacterium | reverse complement strand
GCCGGGAATCACGCCATTTGCCTGAAACACGACGGGTTCCTTGCGCTCGTAAGAACTGTCGAACTCCGTTCCGTTGGTGAGGGTGCCGCGATAATGCACTTTGACGGTATCCGTCTCCTTGGGGCTTGGACCGGTACCATCCTTCAGAACCACATATTGCAGCCCGCTCGTGGTGGTGGTTACACCTTTTTCACCTTTGTTTTTGGCCAGAAAATCGTCGGCTGTCTTTTTATTTTTCGAGGCTTGCTCGTTCGTTCTTTGCTCCACGTCCTTCTGCAAATTCACGAGCGCCTCTTTCAATTCTGTTTCGCTCAAGGCCGGTTTTGCGTCCGCGAGGGCGTCCTTAAATCCGCGCATGAAAGCATCAATATCAAGGTCGATAGAATCGTTGTGGAAGCGCTTGCCGACGTTCATGCCCACGCCGTAGCTGGCTTTTTCTTTTTGGGTGGCCAGCGGCTTCACGTCCGCGGAATGGAGATTGCACGCCATCGCCAGGAGCGCCGCCGTGAGGCAGGAAGTGAATTGTTTTGATTTCATTTTGGCCATCGCCAAGAGCGCTGCGGTTGTTCGACGTGAGCAACTCGGTCAGCCGCCGTTGTTCGATGTGCGCGCAGTCTAGCCTCCCGCTCCGGCATTTCAACTGCCTTAAATCGAATATTTCGCTACGATCCAGTCCGGGATGGCCTCGGCCCGGCCGGTTTCGAGATTAACCAGCGTGTAAGTGCCAAAGCCATCGGAAACCAGCTTGTTCGTGGATTTCCGAGTGATCTGAAAGCCCACTTTGACGCTGTCGCCTGAGATCTCATCGACCCAGGTCGCTACGATAAACCAGTCTCCCAGAGAAAGCGGCCGTTTGTATTCGATTTGAAAGGTGCGCACAAACCACCCCAGGCCAAGCTTGAGAAATTCCTCCATGCTCATTTGATAGCAACGCGCCATTTGGTCATAACGCGCCGCCAGCACGTAATCAAAATATCGGCTGGCATGGACATGCTGGTTCATGTCGATATCGTCCGGGCGCACATGCAGCTCGGAGGTGAATCGTGTTTTCCCTGGATTCGACATGAATCTATCCGCAAAGGAATTCGGCGGGACGATCACCCTCTCTTGTCCAACGGACGAACGCTGATCTCCTTGAACCAAACGATATCTTTCGGGTCATGGGTTTGCAGGCCGATGTAACCTGTTTCCGGACGCTTGTGTTCGCGTTTGGGTTCCCACCAGATCCGGCGAGGAGGAAGTTCGGTGGTCCTCGAGTCGAAGCTCGTAATTCGTTGTCCTTCGTAGTCCACGTATATTTTGGGTCCGTCCAGCGTGACGATCATTGTTTTCCAACCGCCCGTCGCGTCCTTCACCGGACCCGAAGCTGGCGAGAGCGAATAGATCGAGCCTGTCCCGTGGCTCGGATCGCCTCCCGCCGCGATCTGCACTTCATATCCGTGATGAACGCCATACCAAATTCCATCCTCTCGTTCCGAAGAAGCTTTCATTAGCTCGCTCGAAGCCGCGGAAGGTTTTCCGTTTGCATCACGTTCGTACTTTGCGCCCGGATTGTTTAGCTCTTTTAGAATGCCTTCGTCCAAGCGCACGTAAACGCCGGAATTGGAAGCGAGTTCTTTCGTTTTGAAAACCACGCGAATCTGGCAGTTACCCAGCTTTTCTTTTTTATAAACGAGCAGCCCCAGACCTTCGGGCGCCGGATCAGTTCGGATCGCGCCTTCATCGACAACGAATTTTCCATAGCCAATGTGGACCCAATTTCGGTCCACGTCGCCGCCGGAAATCAACGGCAGCGGTTGCCAATCCTTTTCGGCGGCCTGCGTGACGGCGGCGAAACTGGTGAACGCAATCAGTAAGAATTTCGAGAACTTTGTGATCCAATGCATCACGAAATCCTACGGGAGAAGCCACTGGCCGCAAGCTGGAAGAGGTTTTGAGAACGCATCGCCGAAAGATTTTATGATGATTTTGATTGCAATTTGAGCAAAACAAAAACAAACATCGCAAGGACCAAGAATTTGCGCGGCGATTTATAGAAACTTTTTCACGCAAACGCGTGAATGAACATTTGATCGGAGGTGAATTAGAGTGGCCGCAAAAAAGAAAGCTGCGAGCAAAGCAGCGCCGAAAAAAAAAGCAATGGATAAAAAGGTTGGAGCGAAAAAGAAATAGCCTGCAATGACAGTGCACCGGGGATGGAGCTTGGAGCTTGCCAGGAGCTTCATCCCCGAAGAAATTCACGACGCAATGGCAGCAACATGGCAACGTTAGTTTTCGATATTGAAACGTCCGCGCTCCCCATCGAACAATTTGATGAGGCGCAGCAGGAGTACCTCTTTCGGGACGCCGGAAAGATTCCCGATCTCGTGGCGCGGCACGCCCGCAAAGGCGAACTTGAGCAGCAGCTCAACCTCTATCCTCTCACCGCGCGGGTTTTCTGCATCGCCATGCTTAACGCGGATTCGCAACGAGGGAAGGTGCTGTATTGCGCCGAAGACGCGGAGGATGCGGCGAACGAAGGGGCTCCGGTTCAGTTCGCTCCCTGCGTCGATGAAGCCGATCTATTGACGTCCTTTTGGGAGGTGGCGAGGAAGTACGATTCGGTCGTCACCTTTAATGGCCGTGGATTTGACGTCCCGTTCCTCTATTTGCGCTCCGCCCTGCTGAACGTGCCGATTACGCGCAAGGATTGGCTGGGTTATCGTTATCAAACAGAGCCGCATTGCGACCTCGCCGAGCAATTCACTTTTTATACCGTGAGCGGGCGGGACGGCGCGGCCAAGCGCTTCAATCTCGATTTTTATTGCAAAGCCTTCGGCATCGAATCGCCGAAGAGCCAGGGCGTCTGCGGCATGGACGTGAACCGTTTGCTCGCGGAGGGGCAACACCGAACGATCGCGGAATATTGCCTGCGTGATGTCCAGGCGACCGTGCGGCTGCACCAGGTTTGGAAAGAACGTTTATCGGGAATACGCTAGATGTGAATCGGTGAAGGCTCTTATGGTTTTGCGTGGGCGCGCCGATAACTTGAAGTGAAATGAATGCACGGTTGCCACTCCTTTCGGCGGCAGGGCTGGCACTCGCAACTCTATTCTTCCTCTCCGTCGCCTTCGTCCGCCGCGCGCCGGACCCGTCTTTCGGCGGACGATATGCCAGCGAATGGGCGCGAGACCTCTTGAGCGCTGACTACAAAACGCGCAGTGACGCACAAGGCGCTCTCCAAAGGCTCGGCGAGGCTGGTGTCCCGCAGCTTCGCGTCATGGTGCGCAAAGAGAATCTTCCGTGGGACGGCCTCCTCCAGCGACTAAATCGCGTTGTTCCCGGTTTTAATTACCGGACCTGCGACGCGATCCTGGCGCGCCAACGCGCCGCCGAAATGCTCGGCCTGCTCGGAGTTCAGGGGCGATCCGCCGTGCCGGAACTGATTGCGCTTCTTGCCAACGACCAAACCGATGCCGAGGCGGAACGCGCGTTGGTTCGGATCGGCGCCGACTCTATTCCGGCCCTGGAACTCGCGCTCCACAGTCGCAATACGGATGCCCGCCGAAGGTCCGTGTCTCTTCTGGGCGAAATGGGGAATCTATCGAAAACGAGCAGGACAGCGCTGCTCGCGACGGCTCGCGACCCAGCGGCGGTCGTTCGGAAGCAAGCGGCGGCGACGCTTTGCCGAGCGACGACCGCCAGCGAGGCGGTCCTTCCAGCATTGTTGCTGCTTTCGGCGGATTCCGCGCCGGAAGTGCGCGCTGCCGCATTTGCATCCCTCGGCAGTCTTGGCCAAAGAACCGAACCGGTCGTTTTTGCGCTTCGACGTGGCCTTTCGGATTCCAAATCAGTTGTCCAATTGCAGGCGGCGAAGGCACTGTGGCGCATCGAACGAAATGGGGCTCTGGCCGTCCCCGTTTTAACGCGAATTCTCGGGACGAGCGTCGGCTGGGAGGCGGCTTACGCGCTCGGTGAGATCGGGACTTACGCGTCGAACGCTATTCCCGCGCTGGTCAAAGTCTTGCGCGAAGAGCGGGTGCCCCGAGCTTTTCGCACGCCGCCCAGCTCGGCTTACGCGCTCGGCCAAATTGGTGAATCGGCTGTGCCCGCGCTCCTTCGGGTCTTGACGGATAATGAACCAGCCGCGCGTTTGAGCGCCGTCCTCGCACTCGGCTTCATGGGAAAAAAGGCACAGCCCGCCGTCCCGAAACTTTTGGCTCTCTTGAGGGACCGCGACACGGACGTTCGGCATGCGGCCGCGCTGACGCTGCCGGGCATCGGGGCCAACTCCGAAGAGATCATCGAGGCGTTAAGCGACTGTCTGCAGGCGGATGATATCTACATGCGCTTCACCGCCGCGGAAGCGCTTCGCGAGATTGCGCCTGACAGGCACTGGGTCGTGAATCCGGAGTAGTTTGCAGTGTCTGCTTCCCTCGCTTCCCTCGCTCGATTATGCTGCTCGCATGTTGGTGAAGCTGGCCTACGGAGACGGCCATTTAACTGTCGATCTCCCCGAAGAAACAACCGTGATCGAGCCTTCCCATACGCCCGGATTGGATGAGGAGAAGCATGCCGTACTGCGCGCGCTGGAAGCGCCGATCGGTTGCAAGCCGCTTCGGGAATGGGTTGGTCGTGGCGCCAAGGTGTGCATCGCGTTTACGGACCTCACGCGCGCGACGCCGAACGATCGCATCATTCCCTGGTTGCTCGAATATCTGAGTTTCGTTCCCACTGAACAAATCACGCTTTTGAATCAGCTCGGAACTCACCGCCCAAACACCAAGGCGGAGTTGGAGGGCCTGCTCACGCCCGAAGTGGTTGCGAACTATCGCGTTATTAATCACGAGCCGGAAAATCCCGCCGCCCTTAAACAATTCGGCGTGATGCACGATGGGACTCCCGCTTTGATTAATCGCGAGCTTGCCGAAGCCGATGTGCGGATCATCACCGGTTTCATCGAGCCGCATTTTTTCGCGGGATTCAGTGGCGGGCCGAAAGGGATTATGCCCGGTTGCGCCGGGCTCCAGACGGTCATGAGCAATCACGATGCCCGCAACATCGGCGACGCGCGCTCCGCCTTTGGCATTACGCTCGGCAACCCAATTTGGGAGGAGATTCGCGATGTGGCGCTGCGAATCGGTCCCAGCTTCCTGCTCAATGTTACGCTCAATGAAGAGCGCGAAATCACCGGCGTTTTCGCGGGCGATCTTATTGCAGCGCATCGCACCGGGTATGAGTTTGCCCGTGTCTCCGCGATGCAGAAGGTGAAAACGCCATTCGACGTGGTGGTAACCACCAATAGCGGTTATCCCCTGGATCTAAACCTTTACCAGGGCGTGAAAGGAATGAGCGCGGCGGCGCGAATTGTCGAGGAGCGCGGAACGATCATTCTCGCCTGCGAATGCCGCGAAGGCGTTCCCTCCGGGAGCCCTCTCGATAAACTGCTCCGCGAAGCCAGCAGCCCGGAAGAGATTCTGACCAGACTGACCAGCGCCGGGTATGTTCGTCCCGAACAATGGCAAGCTCAAATCCAGTCGCTCATTCAACGCCGCGCCGAGGTGCTGGTTTACAGTTCCCTTTCCGATGAGACGTTGAAAACAGCCCATTTGAAGCCCTGCCGCGATATCGCCGCGACCGTCCGCGAAAAGCTCAAGCAGCACGGCCCTGGCGCGCGCGCCGCCGTCCTGCCTCAAGGTCCGCTGACAATTCCTTACCTTGCGTAGTTGCTTTTCTGGAACCCGAAAGGGAAAACATAACCGGCCGCCTTCAGACAGCGCTCACATGATTTACGCGCCTTATTCCCCACGGCTTTCTCGTTCAGGAAAAGGTTCTGATTCGCCCTCTTGCACTCGCCCGAACGCTCTCAGTTCGGCGCTTTTGGCCCCCTCGGGCTCTCGTGAAAATCTTATTGTCACGAACCGTAACTCGCGATAAAGCATAAGCGGGTGTTATTGGAGTAATCGCTGAAACTTAAGATTTTTCGTGGTCAGCAACGGCGCTGTATCGCGGGCTCATTCGTTCCAGCTTCTGGTCACCCGCGCTAAACGAGGATTCGATATGAAAAGTGCGTTTTTTCGTTGGGTTGGCATTTCTGCCACCGGTTTTTGCCTGTTTCTGAATTCGGGCTGCAGAGAGGAAAACACTTCGCTTGACGATTCCGCGGGCGGCCGCAAACCCGAAGATTTTCCGGAACTCGCGGCCGATGTGTTCAAACCCATGGATGGCGGGACAAACCTCGTTTTATCAGAGGACGAAATTAAAGGGCGCAATACCTGGAATCTTTGGTGCGCCGGCACCGAGCAATTTTGGGAGCGCATGTCCCGTGAGAGCTATGGCTTGATCGACCTTCTCAAGACGATCGATTCCCGCAACCGCGGTTCTCGTTTCAAGGACCTGGGGCTGATCAATCAACCCGGATATAAAAAGGCGATCCAACCGGACAAGTATGGCTTGTGGATTGACGAGGCGGTTGAGCCGGAGTCTTCCCAAATTGATCCCAAAGTTTACGGGCGATCGACGGGTATCATGGGGTTCCGGTTGTTCGATAATCCCGATTTTAAAGGGGATGCGGTGAAGAAGTGGGACGGAAGCCGTTACTACAATGATCCAGACTATGCGGTCGCGAGGGACCTGGTGCGCCCGTATCGCGTTGGTATTGCCTGCGGTTCATGCCACATCGCATTCCACCCGTGCAACCCACCTGTCGATCCGGAGAATCCGAAGTGGGAGAACCTTGCATCGGTGATTGGCAATCAATATATCCGCGAGGGCGCGGTTTTCGCCTCTAACGTCAAGCCGGGCGGTTTCTTCTGGGAAATGCTCAAGACCCAACCGCCGGGTACTTCGGATACATCCCGAATTGCAACGGACAATATTAATAATCCGAACGCCATTAATCCGATTTTCGAACTCGGGGCGCGGCTGAGCGTGGCTGAAGAGGAAGAACTGGCGGGTGACACGCTCAACCTTCCCACTCTCACGAATAAGATTATGAAAGTGCCGCACGTGTTGAAGGACGGGGCGGATTCGGTGGGCGTTCCGGGGGCAACATTGCGGGTTTATATTAACATCGGCAGCTATTCGCAACACTGGCTGCAGCAGCATAATGCGCTGATTGGGTTGAAGAAGCAGCAGCCGTTCAGCATCGCCACCGCGCAAAAGCATTCGGTGTATTGGCTGGCCACGCAGCAGAAGTTCCAGAACGTCGCAAAATTCTTTATGCGACTGAAATCATTTCGACTCGAGGACGCGCCCGGCGGCAAAGATTTTGTGACAAAGGACGAAGCGGTAATGACGCGGGGCAAGATCGTCTTCGCGGAAACCTGTGCTCGATGCCATTCGAGCAAACGTCCTCCCGCCGGAGTTGACCAGGAAGAGTGGTTTCGCCAGGAGATCGTAAAACCGGACTTCCGAGATGGAAATTTCTTTTCGGAGGACAAACGGCACCCGATCACGGACGTCAAGAGCAACGCCGCGCGAGCCTGTGGCACCAATGCGAAACGAGGCCATATCTGGGATGCGTTCTCATCCGAAACCTACAAAAATCAGAAATCGGTGGGAGATATTGAAGTCTGGAATCCATACACAGACCAAATGGAGAATTTTACGGTGCCGGAGGGCGGGCCGGGTTATTACCGAACCGCGTCGCTCATCAGCGTCTGGTCATCGGCCCCGCTGCTGCACAACAACGCGCTGGGCAAATTTACGGGTGATCCCTCCGTGAAAGGTCGGATGGAGGCGTTCAACGACGCGATTGAGAAATTGCTCTGGCCGGAAAAGCGGCTGGATAAGGAATCGATCTGGCGCACGAGCCAGGAGTGCAGTTTGCAGCTTCAAGAATCCGTCCTGCCC
Source organism: Verrucomicrobiia bacterium (assembly GCA_036002705.1). Taxonomy (GTDB): domain Bacteria; phylum Verrucomicrobiota; class Verrucomicrobiia; order Limisphaerales; family SXQI01; genus DASVNK01. Next base: position 8,970 of record DASYTB010000586.1, on the reverse strand, counting down.
GAACCCCTCCGAACACTGCTTAAACCTGAAATGGATCCGGATGGATATCTGCGGTTGGGACCAATTCCTCAAGGCACGCCCGTTAACCTGCTCGCCAACATCGATCCCGAGACGGATCCAAAAGATCTTGTCGCGCTTTGCCTCAAAATCAAAAAAGTCCTGCTTGAGATTAAACTGAAGAATTTGGATTCAGCCGCGGCTAAAGCACTCATGAAAGAAGAGCTTGCGCCAGCGTTGTTCAAAGTCAGCAAATGTCCGGATCTAATTACCGATCGCGGGCATTACTATGGAACCAAATTGCCCGACGACGACAAGAGGGCGTTGATCGAATATCTCAAGACGCTTTAGCCGTTCCTAGCCAGGAAAGGGAATCCTATGGAAATCGCTGATCTGATGAAGATGTCCCAGGAGGAGCTGGACGAACTCTTCAAGAAAAGCCCTCCGGGCCCGATCCCGGAAGGCGATTCAAGCGGGACCGCGGTTGTCTGGCCGGGAACGTTCTGGACGCGGCTCATCGCGCGGTTCGTGCATGATTTCGGATGGCAGGGAAAAGTTTTCACGAAGAATCCCGACGGCAAGGAGGCGACCTTGCAGAACAAGGTCACTTCCGCGGGAGTCCATGCCATCGTGGCCCGTGTTTATTACACGCCGAGCTGGATTGATGGAAAGGAGTGCATCGTCCTTGATTACTCGAAGACGTCACTGTTCGCGCGCAGAATCCGCGATGAAATTCGTTTGGTGGACGAAGCCAGGAAGGTTTATCTCGGAAAGGTCTGGTGGGGTAAAACGCGGCTAATCGATTTTGCACTCCAGTTTCCGAGGTAAGCGCCCGGCGGGGACGCCGGAGGCAAGGACTTAGCTATGGCTATTGATCGCTTGGGATTGCTGAAAATGTCGCAGGCTGAGCTCGACGAGCTGTTTCGCAACAGCCCGCCCGGTAATATTCCCAACGGTGAAGCGATCGGGACGGCGATTGTTTGGCCCGGCACGGTTTGCGCCAGAATAATGGCATGGCTGGGACGGTTGTTTTGGTGGCAGGGCAAAGTTTTTGACGCGGCGGCGGGCCGTTTGGTCAATAGAATCTCTGTGTTCAGCATCAAGGGTATTAAGGCGCTCGTTTACAAGGATAAGAGCTGGTTCGACGACAAGGAATGCATTGTCATTGATTATTCCAAAACGTCCCTGATCGCGAAACTCGTTCGTGATGAAATACGCGAGGTATCGCCGGGTTTATATCTGGGCCAGGTTTTCATCGGTCGAAAACGCCTCATTAATTTTAGCGTCAGCTTTCAATATGAACCGGCGCGCAAAATCTGGCGCCGTGTCGTGGCGGGCGCGTGTCTGCTCCTGCTCGTAATTGCGGGCTATCTATTTGTGCGCCTGAGGCGGGACATCCCGATAACGTATGCGAGTGTTGAGGATCATTTCAAATACGGCTCAACGGGTGGCGAGCGGGATGCAGGAATTCCGCTCACGATCTGGAAACTTCTACCGGAGATGTTCCCGGAATACCTGCCAGGCAAAGGCTTTCAATCCCTCGGATTTATTTACGAGGAGGGCAAAGCACTGCCTATCGGCGTTTCACAACGGAATGTCCAAGGAATAGACCGAGTTTTTTTAAACTGCGCGATTTGCCACGTCGGGACCGTGCGCAAGACTCCCGACAGCGTCCCGGAGATAGTGCTCGGCATGCCTTCCAATACCGTGGACCTACAGGGCTTCGAGCGCTTCCTGTTCAATTGCGCCACAGATGAGCGGTTCACGCCGGAGAGGATCATGCTGGAACTCCAGCGAAACAATCTGAAGGAGGATCTTTTGAATCGCATGCTCTTCCGCTTCGTCGCGATCAATCTGATGCGCGAGCGAATGCTTCTCCTGCGGCAACGGTTTTCGTTTATGGAGCGGGAGCCTGATTGCGGACCGGGTCGAGTGGACACGTTTAACCCGCCTAAAGTCCTTCTCAATTTTCCGATGGATAAGATTCCTACGAATGAATGGGTCGGACTCTGTGACTTTCCGTCTATCTGGTTTCAAGGCAAACGCAAGGGGATGCAGCTCCACTGGGACGGAAACAACACCTCTGTGGAAGAACGTAATCGCAGCGCCTCTTTTGGCACGGGCGCTCTCCCCCCCACCCTGGATCGGCCTTCGATCAAACGCACGGAAGCCTGGCTTTACGAAGAAGCCAAACCGATGGCTTATCCCTTTCCGGTTGAACAGACGTTGGCCGCCAAAGGTCAGACTCTCTACCAACAATATTGCGCGAGCTGTCACGGAAAGAGCGGCACTGATTTCACTGGCGAGTACGTGGGCAAGGTCACTCCGATTGAGCGCATCAAGACTGACCGGAGGCGGCTCGATTCCTATTCCTTCGAACTTTGCACCAGTCAAAACCTCCTCTATGCCGCATATCCTGATGAACGTTTTCGCTATTTCAGGAAGACCTTCGGCTATGCGAATCAGCCGCTCGACGGAATCTGGTTGCGCGCGCCTTATTTACACAATGGCTCAGTGCCCACGTTGCGCGACCTGCTTGAACCATCCACAAATCGTCCGTCTCAGTTTTTTCGTGGATATGATGTTTATGACCCGAAGCGCGTCGGTTTCATTTCGGATCCTGAGGAAAAAGGTCGGAAGTATTTCGCCTACAATACAAGTCTATCGGGCAACGGAAACTTCGGCCACGAAGGACCGGAATATGGCACAGAACTTAGCGCGGAAGATAAAGATGCCATCGTTGAGTTTCTGAAAACGTTTTAACCAAAGGAGCGAAGTCATGACAAATCCCGGGTTTAAGCGGAAAATTATAATCATTCTGGGTGTTCTTGTTGTGGTCGCGGCGTTTGCCGTCTGGTTTACCTGGCTGAAATTCTTTCGCGAAGTGGACCAGCCACCGTTCGCCGATGAATCGGATCGCTTCAAGTATGGCTCGATTGGCGCGGAAGCGGCCCGCGGTCTGCCTTACTGGATTTGGGTCGTCATGCCGCGAATTTTTCCCGACCTGCTGCCTGGCCCGGGCGGCTACAAATCATTTGGCCTGGTTTGGGAGGAAGGCAAAGAGGTTCCGTCGGGCTTCTCCAAAAAGACGATCGGCTTTCCACGCGTCGCCAACAACTGCGCGATCTGTCACACCGGCACCTGGCGGACCAAGCCGGATGAGGTTCCGCACGTTGTGGCGGGCGCGCCATCCCACACTTCCGATGTTCAGGGAATTCTTCGTTTTCTTTACCGGGCAGGCAAGGATCCGCGTTTTAATGCGAGCACTATTCTTGCCGAGATTGATCGCGAGATAAAACTCTCGTTTATTGATCGCCAGCTCTACCGGTTCATTATTATCCCATTCACCAAAAAGGAGTTGATGCGACAGGAGGGGCAATTTGCATGGATGGATCGGCCAGGCTGGCCGCAATGGGGGAAGGGGCGCGACGATCCGATGAACCTCACCAAGTACTTCATGACTTCGATGGCGGTCGATGATTCAACGGGACAAGCGGATTTCCCATCGGTGTGGAATCTGAAAGTTCGAAAGGGTGATGGTTTGTTCCTGAACTGGAGTTGCGATACGCCTGCCGTCCGGTCTGTTCTAATTGATTCTGCGCTTGGCCTCGGCGCCGCTCCGGACGAACGCAATCCGATCGATCAATTGAATTGGAAGTTGAAACGACGCGCCTGGTTTGTCCAACGCATGGAGGAGTTGGACAATTTTCTCAGTGCGTTGGCACCTCCCCAATATCCGTTTCCAATTGATGCCACTCTCGCCGCCTCTGGAAAACCGATTTACCAACGGCTTTGTGCCGATTGTCACGATCCCGGAAAACCCCGAACGAACAGGCTGATGCCGGTCGATGAGATCGGTACCGATCCCGAGCGCATGAAGACCTGGACGCAGGCGGCCGCGGACGAAGCCAACCGGCGAGTCAAGGAAATGGGAATTGACCGTCCAAACATGGTAAAGCAGGAAGGCTATTGCTCGCCCCCGCTCGATGGCCTTTGGCTGCGTGCGCCTTACCTCCACAATGGGTCGGTCCCGAACATGCGTGAGCTCCTCGAACCCGTGGAAAAACGAACCCCTGTCTTTTACCGTGGCTATGATGTGTATGACCCTGCGAACATGGGCTTCGTCACGAGCGGACCCGACGCAGAGCGGGCGGGTTGGAAGCTGGACACTCAGGAACGCGGAAACAAGAACATCGGTCACAATTACGGGACCAATTTAAGCGGCGAGGAGAAACAAGCGCTATTGGAGTACCTGAAGACTCTTTGAATTTAGTCATCCGGCGCGGCCTTTCCCGTTTTCGCCCGGGAGCAGATGCGCAGGCGTGAGGATTGATTCCTCGAAGGGGGCTGAATCCACAAGTTCAAGAAAAGCTCGCTTTAACAAACAGGGAGCTTATCATCGGCCGCAAGTTCCCATATGAAAACTACGGAGAAGCGGTCCGGCTTCACGCTCATCGAGCTTCTGGTGGTAATTGCGATCATTGCCATCCTGGCGAGCCTGCTCCTGCCCGCGCTCGCGCGGGCCAAGGCGAAGGCGCATTCAATCACCTGCATGAATAACCACCGACAATTGGGACTCACCTGGGTGCTTTACTACGATGATAACAATTCGAAGCTCCCGGACAATTTGCGGCAAAACACGCTCTTGAATCCGTCCTGGGTCGATTCCACGGTCCACGGCGACACTCCGGGGATGAGTGACCCGAACTATCTCATTGACCCGAAGCGGGCGGCGTTCGCCAAGTATCTGCACGATGTGAAGGTTTATAAGTGTCCGGCGGAAACAACGGTTTTCAAACGGCCGGGCGGGCGGACCGTGCCGAAGCTGCGCAGCTATTCAATGAACGATTATGTCACACCGGCTGGGGGCGGTTCGTGGGGTCTGAAATACCACTTCGAAAGGGCTTCCGACATTCTTCAGCCCACCACTACGTTCATTTTTATCGACGCGGAACCGGCCAGCATCTGTTACACTCCCTTCCGGATTCCCGACACCGACAACGACTCATGGTTTACCGCTCCGGGTGCGATGCACGCCAACGGCACAAGCTTAACGTTTGCTGATGGCCACGCGGAAACAAAAAGGTGGAGGAAGCCGAGTTCTCGCGCTCCCATCGCCGGTTCGCCGCATCCCGCTCCAACCGACCGCGCGGATGTCATGTGGCTGCGCCGGCACGCGCATCATCTGATTCAGTAAAGATCGAGCGGCCCTACTGGTGGCAAGCAGAATCACGGACGCTGTTCGCGTCCATGCGGCTTCAGCAGGTTGAGCTCGGGGCCGACAGGAACGATCCGCGTCGGGTTAATCTCATCGTGCGTCATGTAATAGTGGCGTTTGATATGATCGAAATTCACCAGTTCCGCGACGCCGGGGTGTTGGTAGAGGTCCATGAGATAACCATTTAGATTCGGATAATCGACAATTCGGCGGATGTTGCATTTGAAGTGGCCGTGATAGACGGCGTCAAAACGAATGAGCGTGCAGAAGAGCCGCCAGTCGGTCTCGACGATTCGGTCGCCAAAGAGATAACGGCTTGAAGATAGGCGTTTTTCAAGTTCATCAAGGGCAGCAAACAGATCGAGGCAGGCTCGTTCGTAGGCGCGCTGCCGGGTGGCGAAGCCGGCGCGGTAAACTCCGTTGTTCACCTTCTCGTAAATGAAGGCCGAAAGCCTCTTCTGCTCGTCTTCCAGATCGCTGGGGAAGAGATCGGGTTCGACCGCAGCATCGGGGAAGGCGCTGTTGAACATCCCGCAGATATCGTCTTCCGAATTATTGACGATGCGCCGCTCCTGCTTGTCCCAAAGCACTGGCACCGTGACCCGGCCATTGAAGTTGGCGTCTGTGGCGGCATAAGCCTCTCTCAGGAATGTAAATCCGTTCACTGGATCGCTGTCGTCCTGCCCTGGGCCGGGGCGGAAGGCCCAGCCTCGCTCGTCGCGGATTGGATCGACGACTGTCATACTGACCGCGTGCTCGAGTTTCTTGAGCTTGCGAACAATCATCGTCCGATTCGCCCACGGACAGGCGTAAGAGACGTAAAGATGGTATCGTCCTCCCTGTGCGGGCGCCGGTAACCACGCGCGAAACTCATCTTCCTGGCGCTCAAACTCCCCTGCGCCAGAGGCTTCATTCGGAAATTGTGGTTTCATACCGATGCAAGACCAAAGTAAACGTCGCGGCCCTTTTCCCCTTTTTGGGATTACCCTTTAAGCAGAGCGTGCAATTCGTGATCCCACGGCTCCCGATAAGGACGGACGAGCATCTTGTTGGCTTCTTTATCGCCTACGATCTCTTCGCGGTGCGGGTCCCAGAGAATTTTGCGACCAGTGCGAAGGGAGATGTTCGCCAAGTGACAAACGGTGACGACCTGGTGGCCGCTTTCGATGTCAGCGATGGGTTGTTTTCTCGATTTCACGCAGTCGAGAAAGTTGCGCGCGTGACGGCGATAATCTTTCATGGCCTCGCCGGTTTGATCTTTTTCTGGTTCCGTCCAGAACTGCCCGGCTTGCGAATCAGGAACGGGCTGTGGTCCGCCGACGGGATGCGGGCTTGGCAACACTTTGGCGACGGCATTCTGAGGATTGATTTTCGCGTCGGGAACCAACTCATATCCTGCGCGGCCTGTGGCCAGGGAGCCCTTTGTGCCGTAAAAGACCAATCCGCCCATGCCGAGACCCGGCTTGCCGGCGGCACATTCGCGATACTGGCAGACGGCGTTGAAACCGGGGTATTCGACAACCGTATCTTGCGTGTCGGGGACTTCGCAATTGTCCTTCAAATGAAATCGTCCGCCGCTGCTGTAAACCGACTTCGGCGCCGTGGCACCGAGGTAAAAATGAACCAGATCGAGCGAATGCTGCCCCAGGTTGGTCATTTGCCCGCCGGAATAATCCCAGAACCAGCGAAAATGGTAGAGTGATCGATTCGGATTGTAGGGCCGTTTCGGCGCGGGACCGAGCCACATGTCGTAATCCAGTCCGGGAGGCGGATCGCAATCGGGAGGATTACCAAATCCCGGCATCACATTACGGAAGAAATTATTCTGGACGGAGACCACCTCGCCAATATGTCCTGCGCGAATTGATTCGCCGGCTTTCTGAAAATTGGGCCCCGAGCGGTTCTGCACGCCGACCTGCACAATGCGTTTGGTGCGCCGGGCCACATCGATCATCCAGCGGCCTTCCTGGACGAAGAGCGTCAGTGGCTTCTCGCAGTAAACATCTTTCCCGGCGGCGCACGCCATCATCGTGATGAGGGCATGCCAGTGGTCTGGCGTGGCCACGACCACCGCATCGATATTTTTGTCTCCAAGCAGTCTTCGAAAATCGGCGTATTTGGCGCAGCGGCTGCCCGCGAGCGCCGCGCCTTCGTCCACGCGCGGCCCGTAGGCATCGGCGACCGCGCGAATTTCCACGTCGGGCTGGTCCATGAAGCTATTCGTATGGATGCGGCCAATAAGGCCAAAGCCAATCACAGCGACGTTGATTCGTTCGTTTGCGCCGAGCACGCGACTGGCGGAGAGGGCGGTCAGGGTGGACGCGGTGCCGAGAGCGGCGCCGGTGGTTCGGAGAAAGCCGCGGCGGTTGAGGCCGAGTGGGCCGGGGCCAATTCTCGGAGCGGATTGAGCTGTTCCTTTATTCATAGTGCAAATCCAAGATGGTCGGCGGCGTAGCGGAAACTCTCTTCAAGGTTGGCGCGTTCGGCTTGGATCCGTTCCGTGGGGGAAAGGGCCGAGATGACCGGGAAGGGGTCCGACGAGGATCGCTGTTTGATCATGGCCCAGGCGCGGGCGAGTTGGCTGGCTTTCGCGTCCGGAAAAGTCGCCCAGTATTGCTCAGTGAGCACCGGGACTTTGAGCGCGTCGCGTGTAATCAGTTCCAACTGAAATCGAGCTTTAGGGGCTTTGTCGCGGATTGCCTGGATAACACCTGGAAGATCAATGCAGCCGCGCCCGAGCGGCACATCTGCCAGGAGAAAGCCATCTTCATATTCGCGGACGCCCTGATCCTTGAAATGAACGGTCCGGGCCCAGGCCGCCAGAGCACCGCAGACTTCTACGGGATCTTCGAGCAAGGAGATGTTGTTCCCCACATCGAGGCAAGCGCCGATATATTCGCTATTGAATTCAGTCAACAACGCGAGGCGTTCCTCAACGCGCTGGTCTTTATGATTTTCGATGGCCAGGACAATCTGATGCTTTTTCGCGATTGGCTCGGCGCGCTTGATCGCGTCACGCGCGTTCGAAAGAGCGGCTTCGTAGGCTTCGATCGTTTTCAGGTCTTCGTAACGACGCCCGGGGAAAATCACGGTCCGCGCGACACGAACTCCCAGATCGTTCAACGTCTGGATTTCGCTTTCAAACCTGGGCGCATCGGAATCTTTCCGGGGCAAACTCAAGGTTCCTTCGAGCGTCACCGCGAGCCGCTGCGCTGTTTGTTGAATAAGCTTGATGCCTTCGGCATCGCGAACTCCAAAAGGGAATTGGACGGCGGAAGCGCCAAACTTCGCCGCTTCGGAAATAAAGACGAGAGGATCGGTGTAGTCGGGCAATTCCGGAATACGTCCGCGCTGCCCCTGGCCCGTGAGCGAATAGGTAACCAAGCCCATGGATGTCCGTCGCGCGTCACTCGCGCCAGACGCCGACATCACGACGCCAGCGCTCGCGAGGCCGGCTGAGGTCCGCCAGTTGCGGTTCTCATCGTTGAGGGGCATACGCTATTTGAGGCGGGAAGGCCCTTTGGCGCAAGTTGGAAAACGTGCTGAGCCGTTTGAACAAATTTGACCATTGAGGAGGGAGTGGCCCCCATCGGCAGCTTGGAAATAGCGACCGCGTCCTGAGCACTCCAATCTCAATACCGGAAAGTTATTTTGATTGCGAGGCTGCCGCTTGCTCCACTGCATCGCGAATCAACTTTTTGAATAGATCGATCCCTTCATCGAACGCCGCCGCGATGGGAAGGACGCGGGTTTTG
>DASYTB010000585.1:0-3797 GCA_036002705.1 Verrucomicrobiia bacterium | reverse complement strand
CATCCCGGCTTCCGCCGCGGGTGTGCCTTCTTCAACGCCGGCGACGAGCGCGCCTTGCTCCTTCAGATCCAATCGCTCCGAGAGCTCGGGCGTCAGCGGTTGGAGGCCAACTCCGAGAAAGCCACGCGTGACCTTCCCGTTATTGATGAGCGTCTCCATTACGCTGCGCGCCATATTGATGGGGATGGCAAAACCGACTCCCTGGTTTCCCCCGGTGCGGCTCAGGATTGCGGTATTAATCCCCACCAACCGGCCTCCGGCATCAACCAGCGCCCCGCCCGAATTGCCCATGTTGATCGAGGCATCGGTTTGAATGAAATCTTCATAATCCGTAATGCCAAGTTCGCCCCGTCCAGTCGCGCTGACGATTCCCATCGTCACAGTCTGGCCGATGCCGAATGGATTTCCGATCGCCAGGACGACGTCGCCGACTTCAAGTTTTTCGCTGTTCGCCAGGGTAATGGCGGGCATTCCCGTACCCTCAATTTTAAGAACCGCGGTGTCCGTGGGCGGATCCGTTCCAATCACTTTGGCCGTGTATTCCCGGCCGGTCGGCAACTCAATCTTGATGTCATCCGCCCCTTCAACCACGTGATTGGCGGTGAGGATATAGCCGTCCTCCGAGACGATCACTCCTGAGCCGAGTGCTTCTTCCTTTTGCGGACGCATAGGGCGTTGGCCGGGATCGCCGAAGAAGTCGCGAAAGAGCGGATTATCAAGAAGCGGGTGCCCGCGCATTTCCCGTTGCTTAACCGTGCGCGACGCGGAAATAGTGACGACACTTGGGGCCGCTTTTTTGATGACCGGAGCGAAGCTGGTCGTGAATTGCCCGCCGCGCTCCAACGGCTTTTCATCGACCGTGATCTTTGGAGGAGTGCGTTCCGATTTGGCGTAGGATGGAAGAAATTGCGTGCCGATAATGCCCACCGCCGTCCCCAGCCCGATAAAGCTCAGATTCAGTAAAGTGCGTCTCATTGAGATTCTCTCCTCCCGTTCGTAGATTGATTTTACCCGACGATCTATCGTTGCCAATATGCCGGGACCCTTTTCCGAAAGCAAACGCCCTGAAAACGCCATCAAGGAAAGGCGAAGGTGGGGCACTTCAGAGGGCGGTGAATGACCGCGATGGGCTCTTAAAGTTGAGCAACGAAGGCTGCGCCGACGCGGCCACCGGAAATCTCACCATATTTGCGCCTCGGACCCATAGCCAGCGAGATGGCACGGCGGCTACTCTAATAAGTGCTGTTGGAAATCAGATATCAGTTGGGAAATCCGGACAGATCCCTGAGTGCCTCAAGATCAAAGCGCCAGGCCCATGGAACGCCTTTTACTCCATCCGCGGTGGAAACGGGGCATTCCGCGACCGTTATGCCGTTCGGCAACAGTTTCTTGAGCAGAGCTCCCATGTCGATTTGTAACCGGCCGTGACGTGGGGCGGGAGGTGGGCTCATGATAACGCGGCCATGGCGATCGGTTTCAACCCGGCCGGGAAGCTTCCGTAAATCGGGATCAGCCAACACTTCGTCCCAGCGGCGTAAATTAAAAGCTGTTTGCTCCTCCCGCGGGCGCAATTCGAATGTGAGAGTTGGCATTGAATGATTGTAGTACTCAAAGTCAGGCTGCGTCAAATGTGGCTCGGACGGAAAGTCGTGTTCAAATTCCGGCACGAACTACCCGGTAGCTCTGTCCATCAAACAGTGATTGAAAGAGCGTACGAAAGATAAGTGTATAGTTTCGTTTATCGTTCCTGCGCACAATGAGGAGCTTTGGCTTCCGCGGACTTTATCAGCGATCCACGCCGGCGCCCGCGCGGGCAGCGAACCGTGGGAAATTATCGTGGTGAACGACGCCTCAACCGATCGAACCGAGGAAGTCGCTCGCCAGCATGGCGCAACCGTCGTCAATGTGAATCATCGGCAGATCGCGGCGACGCGCAATTCAGGAGCGCGCTCGGCCCGCGGAGAGTGCCTGATCTTTGTTGATGCGGACACCATCGTCACTCCCGGCGTGGTCGAATCGGCGTTGCGCTCCATGGACAAAGGAGCGGTTGGAGGCGGGGCTTTGACACGTTTCGAAGGAGAAGTCCCTCTCTATGCTCATCTCTTGCTGTGGTGGCTCGGATTCTTTACCTGGCTGGCCGGACTGTCTGGGGGCGCATTCATGTTCTGCACACGGCAAGCGTTCCATGCGGCCAACGGTTTTGACGAAAACCTTTATGGTGCCGAGGATGCCGTAATGTCCGCGGCCTTGAAGCGCGAGGGCCAATTCGTCGTCCTGCGAGAACGACTCTTCACTTCCGGGAGACGTGTGCGTTCAATGTCTGGTTTGCAGATACTCACCCTGCTCATCCGCATCGCCTTCCGTCCGTCTGATCTGGCCCGGCGTTCCTCGGTCGAAAAGGTTTGGTACCAGTCGAACCGAGAGAACAGCCATCGGGTTTCAAACTCCTTCGGCCGGAAAATTTCAAATGCCATCGCTCTCCTGATTCTGATCGTGCTGGTGACAATTCCCATCTGGATCGTGCCCTGGCCCGAAGCACTCCGCGCCGGGCCGCTCGGCTATGTGAAGCGGGGGGTTGGGATGACATTGGCCCATATCGCCCTGGCGCTCTGGCCCTGCGCAATTTTTCTGACCCGCAATTTGTTTCGCCAAAAGCGATGGCAGGAGCAAATCAAAACCATTCTGTTGATTGCCTTGAGTCTCTGGTTTGCCGGCAGTTCGACCCTGCGAGTATGCCAATTTTGGGCGGCTGTTCTGGCGCGCTTGATGGGCTGATGCGCCGAAATGAAGCTCGGTGATAGGCGGCGTGCCAAGGGACATCCTCGGTCGTGAAGTTGCAGCAAACTGCGACGAACACAAGTGCCGCGGCAGCGCGGCAGATAAAGCCGCCAAGTTGAAGGACCCGTTCATTCGATGCGAATCACTCCGGGCAGGGGCGACCCTATAGCGGGATAGCTCGTTTACCGAAAGAACAAAAACCAGATCAACAGCAGCAGCGGAAGCATGTAGGGCACGGTGTAGCGAAGGATATACCCGATAAATCCCGGAGTATGGACCTTCGACTCATCGGCGATTGATTTCACCATAAAGTTTGGCCCATTGCCGATATAGGTATTCGCGCCGAAGAAAACCGCCGCAATGCTGATGGCCACAATAAAGTGGTTCAGGTCGGCTTTGCCGAGAAGAAAAGCGACCTGGAGTTGCTCGGCGTCAAGTGTTCCCGCCGCAAGCGCCGTTGGATGGTAGGCGCTTAATGCCCCAAGGGCCTGCTTCAAATTCACGGCGTTCGGCCCGGTGATTGCGCTTGGATCGACCGTCCCCGAAGCGATTAGTTGCCGCAGTTGTTCAACCAGGTCCGCCGGGACGAATCCTCCCACGATGGCGCTAAGAAAGCTGTAATAGGTGGGCGCATTGTCAAGGGCGCTTGAGAGCAAACCGCAGCCCCAATAAAAAAACGAGGGCGTCGTCATGCCGAGGGATTTGGCATTGTGCTCGAGCCAATCCAAAGCGGGAAGCATTGTCGCGAAAATTCCGAGAAAGAGGATGGCCACCTCTTTGATCGGCCCGAAATCGAAATTGTTGGATTGATGAATCCGCTTTCCCGTGAACAGACACGAACCAGCCGCCGCCGCCCCCATCAAAAGTTCGCGCAGGAAAATCGGCTTTTCGACGAAGACTGCCCCGAGAATGACCGCGAGAAAGACGATATTCACGAGCCCTTCGAATTTCCATTCATCCTCCGGTTCGGCGAGTCTGGTGCGCACTTCTTTCGGCGCTTTCAAGTAGTTGCGCCGATC
>DASYTB010000584.1:0-8911 GCA_036002705.1 Verrucomicrobiia bacterium | reverse complement strand
CCGGCGTTCCAGAGCCGCGAACCATTAGCATGGCGCTACTCGGGATGGCGTTATTTTTCCTCGACCGGATTAGGGATCGATCCAAGCGGAACGCGGTGAGCAGGCAACGGCATTTTGGCGGGAACCGACCTGCTCTTTGACAAATATTTATTGCTGCGAAAAGGGAAGCGGAATTATTTGGCGATGGTGGCGGGGGAATAAACATTGGGCCCGGCGCGCGAACGGAAGCCGTTGCAACGGTTGTGGACATACTCCGTGCATCATTCACCGGGTTGGAGCCGCGGTGTTAATCGGAGCAGCACGGAAGCAGCAAACGGCGGACCGACGCCCTCGGCCACTGCATCTACAATGTAGATATGACCCTTTTTTAGTTGTCCTGCGCGAGAACCTGTCGGTTCGCGGAGCGGTTCTTTGTGACCATCTCCGCTCGCTCGATTGGAATTCCAGAAAAGCGGAATTCATTTGCAGGCTACCGGAGGAGGTCGTCGAAGACGTCGCCGCGAAAGTCTCGGCGTTAATTTCGTCTTCGAGTTAATTCGCGGCGAATTCTTTCTCGACGGCCCGCTTTGGTCCATGCCGGGCGGCATCCAACAGGCTGCGCAGCTTCGCCGCGACGATTTGGACGTTGGGTTCCTGAAGCATGCTTTCGTGGGTGCCGGGGATGACGTTGACGTTGACCCGGTCGCCGACGAGGACATCCCAGCCGAGGCTATGGCTGAAATTGGAGAGGCCCTGTTTTTTGGCGCGGAAGAGGATGAGTTCGCCCGGGTAGGGTTCTGGCTGGTATTGGGTGAGCGCTTGCCAATGCGTTTCGGCGTATTGAACGTAGCCTTTGGGATAGCGCGAGAGGTCGATGACATCCTTGAGATCGACTCCTTTTTTTTCCTGTTCGCTGCTGGCGCCGTTTCGTCCGCGGAATTTCTCTTTGAAACGGCGGCTCTTGCTCTTGAGCATGGCGAACCGCTGCTGGGAGGAATGGCTGACGAAGTCCTTGACGTTTTCGACAAGGTTTTCGAGCGAATATTTGGCGGCGGTGGCGCTCCAGGATTGTTTGTGAGTTACGTTCGGTGGCGAACTTTCGAGCATGACGAGCAATCCGACTTCCTGGCCGCTCGCGACGAGTTGCTGCGCCATTTCAAAAGCGACATTCCCGCCGAAGCAGAAGCCGCCTAGGAAATACGGCCCGTTCGGCTGAAATTTACGAATATCCTTGATGTAAAAGGCGGCCATCTTCTCGATGTCCGAAAATGGTTCGCGCGGCGAGCGAATGCCGAAGGATGGCTGATCCGGCCCGAGCAACTCGGCGAGCTTGCGATAGTAGAAAAAGCCACCGCCACCATCGCCGCCGAGCGTGTGAATCCAGAAGAACGGCGGCTTGGAGCCTTTCGGCTGGATATCGACGATGGTGGACCAGGATTTCGCCTCGCTGTCTTCGCGCAGGACCTTCGCGATCTCCTCGATGGTGGGGGCGCGAAAGAGCGTCGCGAGCGGAAGCTTTTTGTTAAAGACTTTCTCGATTTGCGAGAAGACTTTAACGGCGAGCAGGGAGTGGCCGCCGAGATCAAAGAAATTGTCAGCCAGGCCGATGGGCTGGACGCCGAGGATTTTTTCCCAGATTTTCGCGAGCTGCTGTTCGACGGAGTCGCGCGGCGCGACGAACGATTTGCCGAGGGTGGGGCGGTTCTGTTCGGGAACGGGCAACGCCTTGCGATCGATCTTCTCGTTCGGCGTGAGCGGGAAGGTGTCCATGAAAACGAAGGCCGCGGGCACCATATAGTCGGGCAGATGAGCGCGGAGATGCGATCGGAGGTCGGCGGCGGAAGGCGTGGCGCCTTTCGGGATGATGTAGGCGACGAGGCGTTTGTCGCTCGGAATGTCTTCGCGCAGCATCACTACGTTGTTCGCTACATGTTCATGCTTCGCCAATTCGGCTTCGATTTCGCCGAGTTCAATGCGAAAACCGCGGAGCTTGATCTGGTGATCGATTCGGCCGACGAATTCCACATTTCCTTCCGCGTCGAAACGGGCGAGGTCGCCGGTCCGGTAAAGTTGGGCGCCGGATTCGCGCTTGAAGGGATGGGCGGGAAACTTCTCGAGGGTGAGCTCCGGGCGATTCCAGTAACCCGAGGCCAGGCCATCTCCACCGACATAGATCTCGCCGGTGACGCCGATCGGCACCGGTTGTTGCTGGCCGTCGAGAATGTAAAGCTCGCTGTTTGCAATCGGTTTTCCGATAGGGACGGTGGCGGCATCGTCGGGAACTTCACGCACGTGATACCACGTGCTGAAAGTGGTGTTCTCGGTGGGGCCATAAACGTGCAGGAGACGCTTCGGGGCGCCGGACTCGAGCACGGAGCGAACCCATTTCGGATCGACCAACTCGCCGCCGAAGAGAACCGTGTCGAGGGTTGAGAAGACGCCCGGTATTTCGCGCGCGAGTTGGTTGAACAAGGCTGTCGTCAAAAACAGAATTGAAATTTCTTCCTTCCGGAGCGCTTCGGCAAAATCGCCTGGCGAAATTGCTGTGTCCTTGTGAATGCCGATCAGTCGCGCGCCATTCAAGAGCGCGCCCCAGATTTCGAAGGTGGCGGCATCAAAGGATGCATTAGAGGCTTGCGCGATACGATCGCTGGGGCGGATTTGGACGTAATCGGTGTTCAGAACGAGCCGGGTAATTCCGCGATGCCGCACGGCGACGCCTTTGGGACGACCTGTCGAGCCGGAGGTGTAGATGACATAGGCCAGAGCGTCCGCATTTATGGAATTCGCCGGCAATTGCCGCGGCTCTTGCTGGATATTGCTCCATTCCTGGTCGAGGCAGACGAGAGGCGTGCCTGTGTCGGGAAGCTCTTTGAGGCACTGCGATTGCGTGAGGATGATCGGCATTCGCGCATCGGCAATCATGAAGGCGAGGCGGTCGCGCGGATAGCTGAGGTCCAAAGGAACGTAGGCAGCGCCGGCCTTCAGAATTCCGAGAAAGGCAATGATCATCTCGATGGAGCGTTCCATGTAAACGCCGACGAGCGTGTTGGGACCGATCTTTTGGTTTCGAAGATAGTGGGCAAGTTGGTTCGCGCGGGCGTTCAGCTCACGATAGCTGATGGTTTGGGCGCCAAATTGAAGAGCGATCGCATCAGGTGTCCTGGCGACTTGCGCTTCGAAGAGCTGGTGCACGCCTTCTTCGCGCGGGTATTTCGTGGTGGTGCGGTTCCAGTCGAGCGCGATCTGACTCCACTCGGCGGCCGGGAGGAGTTGAAGCTCGCCGATTTTTTGGTGCGGATTGGCGACGATGCTTTGGAGCAGCCGCCCAAAATGGCCGAGCATTCTTTCCATGCGCGGGCGCGCAAACAGGTCGGAATTATATTCAACCACCGCGTGGAGGCCATTCGCGGTCTCCTTGGTCACGAACGTAATGTCGAACTTTGAGGTGTCGGTGCTGACCTCGATTTCTTCCGCGGTCGTGCCTTGAAAAACGTTCTCTTCAACGAACTCGTTGTTCAGCGAAAAAACCACCTGGACGAGCGGCATGTGGTTCGAGCTTCGCTGCGGATGCAGTTCCTCGACGACGCGGTCAAAGGGGAGGTCCTGGTGGGCGTAAGCACCGAGGGTGTTCTCGCGGACGTGGCGGAGGAGGTCGATGAAGCTTTGGTCTGGTTGCAACTGACTTCGAATGGCCAGGGTATTCACAAAGAAACCGATGAGCGCTTCCGTCTCGAGGCGATTTCGACCGGCGATTGGGCAGCCAACCACCAGGTCATCCTGTTGGGTGTAACGGAAGAGCAGCACCTTAAAGGCCGCGAGCAGCGTCATGAAAAGAGTGGATTCCTGCTGCTGGGAAAGACGCTTTAACGCGGCGCTAAGTTCCGCCGGGAATACCGCGGTGCGGATTTCGCCGTGAAATGTTTGCGACCCAGGCCGATTGAAATCCGTTGGCAACTGGACCACGGGCGCGCCTTCGAGGCGCTTTCGCCAATAATCCAGTTGGGCGCGGCAAGCGTCTCGCTGGAGCCAGTCCTGCTGCCAAACGGCGAAGTCCGCATATTGAATCGGAAGCTCCGGCAGACCGGATTCATGGGGGTTCACTTCCGCGGCATATAGCCGGGACCATTCCCGCAATAAAACGCGGAGCGACCATTCATCCGAGGCGATGTGATGCGTGCTTAGAACGAGAATGTGTTCTTCCGGCGCCAGTCGGATCAGCATGGCGCGAATCATCAAATCCTTCGCGAGATCGAAAGGGCGGGTGATCTCATGCGAAATGACCTTCTCGGCTTCGCGATTTTTCCGCTGCCCATCGAGCGTGCTCAGGTCCAGGAGCGGAAATTCAACATGGGCGGTGGCATTGATCTTTTGACTCGGAGAGTCGTCGATGGCCTCGAAGGTGGTTCGAAGAGATTCGTGCCGGGCAACGACTGCATCGAGACCGCGCCCGAGCGCTGCGTGATCGAGCGGTCCATGCAGCCGAAGAACGGTCGGGACGTTGTAAACCGCGCTGTTCGGCTCGAGACGGTCGAGAAACCAGAGTCGTTTCTGCGCGGAAGAAAGCGGAAACGATTTCGGTTTGCGGCTGCGCTCGCGAAGCAGTTGCTCCAGGAGCGCTCGTTTCTGATCCGATTTCAAATTGGTCAATTCGGTTGCGGTAATACTCATTGCTAATCTGAAAGGGGTGTTTAGAGGCTCGCAGTCACTGGGTGAGGCCAAAGGTGTGCAGTGCATTCAATTCATAAAGGAAAGAGCCGCGCGTTAAAGCGGGCTCGGCCTTAATTTGAGTCTTTAAAAACGCGCTCATCACGGCAGGCAAAAGACTACTGTGATTACAAAATACGGGGCTCGCCGGGCCAATCGGGGTGGCTCAGCTTCGCAAGCCGGAGATTGGGCTTATACCGCGTTCGGATAAACCCTGATCAACAGAAGGTTTTGACGAGCTAAGCTAAACCTGCCCAGAAACGGGAACTTGGATGGATAGGTTCAAAGATAAGTTCATATTTCCGGAAGCCTCTCCGATCGCGATCCTTGGCGTGCCGTTCGATAATGTGACCGGCGCCGAAACGATCCGCATGATCGAACAAATGGTGCAGTCGCGGCGGCCGCATTATCTTGCCACGGCCAATGTCGATTTCCTCGTCCAGGCAGCGCATGATGTCGAGCTGCGCCGAATCCTTTTTGACGCGCATCTGGTGCTCTGCGACGGAACGCCGCTGGTTTGGGCCTCGCGGCTCCTGGGAAATCCACTGCCGGAGCGCGTCGCGGGCTCGGACATCGTTCCCCTCCTGCTCGAGATGGCGGCGGAGAAAGGCTATCGACCGTTTTTTCTCGGAGCCTCAGCGGACTCGCTCGAAAAAGCCGTGGCCAAGGTGCAACAGAGATATCCGAAACTTCAATTGGCCGGTTACTACTCGCCGCCTTACAACACCCTCCTGGAGATGGATCACGAGGAGATTCGGAACCGCATTCTGCGCGCGCAGCCGGATCTGCTCTTTGTAGGGTTTGGCTGCCCCAAACAGGAGAAGTGGATTAACATGCACTACCGTTCTTTGGGCGTGCCTGTTTCCATAGGGATTGGAGGCACCATCGATTTCCTCGCGGGCAAGCTCGCGCGCGCTCCGCAGTGGATGCAAAAGAGCGGCACGGAATGGATCTTTCGCCTCGCGCAGGAGCCAAAACGGCTTTTTGGCCGCTATTGTAAGGACCTCTGGCATTTCAGCGAGGGGATCCTTGCGCAGTATTGGCATTTGCGTTCGCGCAAGGCGCGCCGCGCGCTCGCCGCCCGACCCTCGCAATTGGAAAAACCGCCTTTCAGAACGGTGTCCTTGCCGAACCGTCTCGATTTCGAAGAGGTGCATCAAGCCCGGGCAGCGTTGGAAGCGGCGGTCGCGGCGGACCAACCGTGCGTCCTCGATCTGCGGGCACTGAAATTTATCGACAGCACGGGAGTTGGGCTTTTGATTCGCTTGCAAAAACGGGCGCGCTATTTCGGCCAGCAACTGCTTCTCGCGGGCGCTAACGAAAAGATCCGCCGCGCCCTCCAGTTAATGAAGCTGGAGGAGTTTTTTGTGATAGTGCCGGACCTCACCGCGGCTGAGAATTGCCTGAAGGAGATCGGTCAATATGCGAGCGTCCATCTCAAGACCAGCTCGTCCTCTCCGTTGCCTGTCCTGGCGTGGACCGGCGAACTGACGGCGGCGAATGCCGAGGAGGTTTGGATTGCGACCATGGACTACCTGGCCGCTCGATCGCTGGTGCAGCGGGCCCTGACCATCGATTTAAGCAAGCTTCAGTTTATCGACAGCACCGGTCTGAGCATCATGGTTCGCGCGAAGAAATATGGGGCGCGGCAGGCGATGAAAATTCGGTTCACCGAACTCCAGACAAACGTGATGAACGTCGTTCGGCTCAGCCGGCTTGAAGATTACTTGCTCAAGAACCAGGAATGAAAATAGGGTTTTCGACCTCCGTCATTCAGCGCGGCAAAACAGGCATAGCGCAGCACGTCCTGGCGCTTCTGCGCGCGTTTCAGGACCAACCAGCCGAGCATGAATTCCGCCTCTTCGTTCTGGAGGAGGACCAGTCGATCTTCTCGCGGTTCGATGACAGATTTCAGATCGTGCCCGTCAACGAGAAGTTTCGTCCGCCGATCAAAAATATTCTCTGGCACCAAACGAAGCTGCCGCGGCTTTGCCGCGAGCTGGACCTGGACGTTATCCACGTCCCAAGTTACCGACGCCTTCTCTGGTCCCGCCCATCGGATGGTTGCGCGCGCGTTTGCACGATTCACGATCTCGCGCCCTTTCGGGTGTCGGGCAAATATGACCTTGCCCGGATGTTTTACGGACGGGTGGTGGTGAAGCAACTGGCGCGGAGGCAGGAACAAATTGTCGCGGTCAGCCACAATACCGCGAGCGACATCGAGGAATTTTTTGGCATTTCCCGCCAGCGCGTGCGCGTGATTCACAATGGGCTGGAGCACCAGCGGTTTTACCCCTGTGGTCGCGCGCACGCTCATGAATTTGCGCGGACAAAATTTGCGCTTTTCAGGCCTTTCTTTCTTTATGTCGCGCGCCTGGAACATCCCGGCAAAAACCACGTGCGCCTGATCGAGGCGTTCGAAAGATTCAAAACCCAGAGCCGATCGGACTGGATTCTTGCTTTTGGCGGGAGCGATTGGCGCGGCGCGGAAGTCATTCACGATCGGATCAGCCGATCTCCGTTCAAGCAGGACATTCGAGCACTTGGGTTTATCGCCGACGAACATCTGCCCATGCTTTATTCTGCGGCCGAAGTGTTTGTTTATCCCTCCCTTTATGAAGGCTTCGGAATGCCGCCCGTCGAGGCGATGGCTTGCGGGTGTCCGGTTATTTGCTCGGATCGCGGGTCGCTCGGGGAAGTGGTAGCGGACGCGTCTCGGATTATCGATCCTGAAAATGTGAACTCGATGGCTGAGGCTTTAGGGGATTTGCACGCCGGCCAGGGGATGCGTGCTCAGCTCATTGAAAAAGGTCTGACGCGCGCGAAATATTTTTCCTGGGAGCGCGCGGCGCGGGAAACCCTGTCCGTCTATGAATCACTCGATCAACCCGCGCCGCGAAAAAGCGGAACAGCCACCCGGCGGCTGAACCGGGTGGCTGTTTCGCGGGGCTAGATGACGCCGATATGGCGGTAAACGAAAAAGATAGCTGCCGCTTCCGCCGCGACGAACACCCCGAAACTCATATAGACCATCATCAGTCTTGCGTATTCCTGCAATGATTTCATGCGAATGCTATTTAGCAGCCGTCATGCCGAAATCATTTCTTAGGAGTGCGATGAGCGGGCGGCGGTTTTCTCAAACGCGAGGATTCTGTGGCATCGCGGAGCTGGCCCGCGCTGCCTGGCTATCTTCTTGCGGCTGTGAGGCTTGCGAGACGTTCGGCATTCCAAGCCGCCACTCGCTATCCTGTTTCAGGAAGATAGTGCGGCTGGGGAAAGCGAAACCGATTCCTTCAGCATCAAATCGTTTCTTAACCGCGAGATTCATATCCTGCAAACCTGCGACATACGCCCGGTGATCGGTGCCCTTCCACCAGTGGGTCACATTGATATTCAGCGAGCTGTCCGCAAATTGATTAAAGCCGATAATAAGATCCTCCGTCATCGGATGCTTCTTAAAAATCTCGTCGAGAATGGCGACCGCGCGGCCCACCTTCTCAGCCGGGGTGTCATAGGTGACGCCGATATTGATCGCGGTTTTTATCGTGGGGCGGCGACTCACATTGGTAATCGTCGCATTGCCCATCGTCTTATTGGGCACGGTGATCAAGTGGCCGTCCAGATTTCGGATGCGCGTGCTGCGCAGGCCCATTTGCTCAACCATGCCATCGACCCCATTAAGCTGGATGCGATCGCCGACGTTGAACGGCTTATCAATGAACACAGCGGCCGCGCCGAACAGATTGCCCACCGTATCCTGAGCGGCCAACCCGAGCGCCAGACCGCTCACCGAGACGCCCGCGAGAAGTGTTCGGATATTAAAGCCCATCAGGTCGAGCGTTGTGAGCACTGCCATCACCAGGACAAACCCCTTGAAGGTCTTCGAAACCATCGGAATCAGCAGGTCATTGAAAGACTTGTCCGCCCGCGCGCTCGTCTTGTTCGCCCAATAACCAGCGCCCAGGTCCACCAGCTTCAACGCGAGATAAGTGAGAGAGCAGGCGAGGACGAATTTGAAGCCATTCCTCAGCCAACGTGCGATAAAGTCCGGCCAATGATAAAAATTCAGTCCAAGATCCAGCATTCCGACGAGCGCAAGGACTTTGGCCGGGCCGTGCAACAGGTCCACCAGCAGGTCATCAATCGTGTTTTTGGTTCGCGCCGTGATCTTCCTGAGTTGGACTGAGACGAGGTGGTCAAAAACTTTGGCGGCAATTATGGCCAG
>DASYTB010000583.1:0-10021 GCA_036002705.1 Verrucomicrobiia bacterium | reverse complement strand
CCATGAAGGTGAATTTCGGGTCGCTCGGATAATAAAACGACGTGATGATGTAACTTTGCACTTCGGGCGGAAGATAAGAACGAAATCCAAGCTGGCGCATGCCCGCCAGAAGAGTTCGGTGATTGGCCTGATAACGAGCCGCGCGGGCATCGATGCCGCCTTCGAGTTCAAGTTCCTTGAGTGCCTGTGAAAATGCCAGGATGGAATGCGTGGGCGGCGTGTAGCGAAACTGGCTGGTTTTCTCCATGTATTTGGCCTGGGCGACGAGGTCGAGACTCAAACTGCGCGCGTAACCGTCGCAGGCGAGGAGCTTTGACTTGCGCGCGATAACAAAGGCGAATCCGGGAACGCCTTCAATGCATTTGTTGGCGGAAGAGACGAGATAATCAATGTTGGCAGTCGCGCAATTAACGGGCACCGCGCCGAAGCTGCTCATCGCATCCAGGATGAGCGTTCGCTGGCGGCGAGAAACGACACGGCCAATCTCCTCGGGCGGATTGAAAATACCGGTGGTGGTTTCGCAATGGACCATCGCGACGTGAGTAATGCTCGGGTCCGCCGCCAGCGCGGCATCGACCTGCTCGGGAGTCGGCGTTTTGTCTTCGCCCGGACGAATCGCCACATGCGCAATCTTAAGATATTGCGCCATCTGCAGGATGCGTTCGCCGTAGGCGCCGTTGACCAGAACCAGCAGCTTGCCATTTGGTGGAATGGTCGAACCGATGACCGATTCGACGCCGAAAGTGCCGCTCCCCTGCATGATCACACAATCGAACTCGCCGGCGTCCACACCGGCGACCGCCAGCAGCTTAAGGCGAATCTCTTTCACGATGGCGTGAAACTCGAAGTGCCACGAGCCGGCATCATGCAGCATCGCCTGCTTCACGCTCAGGCTGGTGGTAAGCGGTCCCGGCGTGAAGAGCAGTTTATCCCTCGCAGAGGGCAAGATCGGATTCATTTTCGTTCGCGCGCATGAGTAAATCCAAATCACCCGTGAATCACAAGCGGTGTTGTGTTACGTCGGTGAAACTGAATGTTCGGGCGGTTTCCGTGATCCAAATCCTGTTCGACGTATTTTAATAGATTCTTTCGCTCTCTAAACTCATTGCGGCGGTGTCCCAGGTTGAGACGGCGTTCGGTAAGGGGACGGCGTGGTTATGCGTCGCAATCGTCTTTTAGGAGGAACGGCGCAGACCTCCCCCTCCGAGGCCATTCCGGAAGAGGATCAGAGTGAGGGGCGTCCGCCTTACTGCTAACTAACTAACGCTGCACGCGCGCGTTACCTTTCCAGATGCTCCAGACCTGGTCTTCGTCCGCGGGTTGCGCATAATCGGTCAGCATGGTGGTCGCCAGCGCGCCGGTCGCCCAGCCGAACTGAATCCATTTTTCCGGCGCCCATCCTTTCAAAATCCCGTAGAGTAGCCCGCCCACAAATCCGTCGCCTCCGCCAATGCGGTCCAGCACTGTGATGTCGCGCGGTTCAACCACATGCCATTCGTCGCCCGAAGCCATAATCGCGCCCCAGAGATGGTGGTTGGCATCCACGACTTCGCGCAGCGTGGTCGCGAAAGTCGATGCATGCGGATACGCCTTTTTCACGCGCCGGATCATCTCTTTGAAACCGTCGATTTCTTCCTTCAATCCCTTTCCGCCCGCTTCCGGGCCATGCACCCCGAGGCAAAGCTGGAAATCCTCTTCGTTCCCCACCAGCACGTCCGCGACACTCGCGATTTCAGCGAAGATGGCGCTCAACTCTTTTTCCCGGCCCTTCCAAAAAGACGCGCGATAATTCAGATCAAATCCGATTCTCGTCCCATGCTTCTTCGCGGCCCGCGCCAGCTCGAGACAGAATTGCCCCGTTTCCGGCGAGAGCGCTCCGATCAGCCCCGACAGATGGACGATTTGCACGCCGTCTTTCCCGAAGATTCGGTCGAGGTCGAAATCCTTGACGTTCAGCGTGCGGCCCACTTCGCCCGCACGGTCGTTCCACACGCGAGGCCCGCGCGAACCAAAGCCACTGTCCGCGATATTGAACTGATGGCGGTATCCCCACGGCCCGCCCTGCGGGACCTCCGGCCCTTCGCAATCCATGTGGCGGGCCCGCAGATTATCCTGGATCATCTGCGCGATCGGGCTGCCCTTCACAAAAGTAGTCAGCACCTTCACCGGCAATCCAAGATACGACGCTACGCTCGCGACGTTCGTTTCGGCGCTTGTGACCTGCATCATGAACGGCCCCCCGGAGTGGACGGGTTGCCCGCTTGGAGGAGTGATGCGGACTCCCATGCTCGTGGGAACGACCAGCGCGTATTTACAATTCTGTTTCAGTTCAATCTTCATGTTCTGTTAGAGCCGTTGTTTGAAACACCCCGAGCGTGGCAACACAAGAGAGAAGTTACAGGCTTACTTCGGCTGCACCGCGGCACGTTGCTCGGCTTTTTCCCGAAGCGGGCTGAAGTTCCCCTCCTCGCAGCACTGAACGAAACCTTCGGTGACCTGCTTCAGCTCCTCCCACCGGGCGCGGATGCTTTTTGCTTCCTGTTTGGTGATTTGATTGTCTCCGGCGGCCACGGCAATGGCGGAAAGCATATCCGCGAATTCCTGGAGAATTTCATTGGTGGCGGAGACAAGAAGACCTGAGTGGGGCCAGTGGGCTTTCGGATTTTTGACGAAGAAGCCGCCGCTTCTTTCGCAGAGCCATTGAATGATGCGGGTGTCCTGGGTGCAGCGGAGCAGCGCTTCCATGCGATCCAGCGGATTGGTCGCGCCGCTGCCGTTTTCCTCCGGCGGTTCAGCCCATTTATAGATGAGCGAAACGGAGAGACCTAACTCGGCCGCGATTTGCTTCGGGTTGCATTTTTCGAATGCCTCGCGCAGCAGTTCGTGCGATTTCATAGCGTCAGCCCATTATGTCTCGCGACGTTTGAAAGGCAAATCAGAAGAAATCCTTGGCTTCAACGATGCGCCGCTCCATGTCCAGACGAATGGGCAAGGCGCGCGACACGGCGTTATTGTCCGTTTGCCCGAAGAATGATTTCATTTCGACGCGCAGGGCGGCAATGACCTCGCCGTTTCGGTCGTGGAGCGGAAGAGTCACGACGACGGAACCCGGTCCCAGCTTGCCGACGAAGGGGCTGTCCTTTTGAAAAATCTGCTCCTCGACGTCGCCGCCCGGTTTGCCCAAATCGCCTTCGTCGGTGCTGGCCATGATGCGCAGCGTGGGATTTTCCCGCGTTTTTCCGAAAACCTTGAGCGCTTCCACGCGTGGATATCGTTCTTTCATCTCGTGCAGAACTATTTTTACGAAAGGCTCGCGAGGGGTGTAAGTGAGGCGGCTCTCGGTAAAGTAGCTGACGGAGTCACTCTTGGTCCAAAAACCGATCCGTCCCGAACTGAAGCTGTTGTCCGTGAGCGTGGGGATGGCCTGCTTGCCATCGAAAAAGCAGTTGATCTGGTTGCCTCGGCATTCCACGGAAAGATCGTGCCAGACCCCGGCGGGGATTTGCATTTCCGGACCGATGGGAGCGCTGCGCTGCCCGGCAACCAATTTCAAAAAGCGGAACGTATTTCCCTTGGCACTGGCCCGGACGTAGTAATAGTTTTTTTCGTCCTGATATCTGAAGACAATGCCCGCCATCTGTTCGACGACGCCGCTGACGCACTTAAGACGCGTCGTAAACGTGAAATCAGCGAAGACACCGTTTGTATAGACGAGAATTGGATAATGTTCGTCGGTAAGATCGCGTGAAAGCTGCGCCAAAACCGGCCGGCGCGCCGGCGGCGCGTTAGGTGTGATACTGGGAATCGAAGAGGGCACTTCCGCTTCAATAATTTTCCAAAGGCCCGGTTTGTCTTCGCCGGAAACGGTGCTCAGAAAATTGGTTGGCGTTTCGTTCGGTTGCTCCTTCGTGAAGTCGAAAATGATTTCAGCGCCTGAAGCGTGGACGGAAATCAGGACGAGCAAGAAAGAGAACCGCAGGGGGGCGGAGAACGCAGGGAGGAAATGGTTGGTTTTGGCCCAAGGGGAAGGCTCTTTTCGATTCATCTTCTCTCTGCGTCTTCTGCGTCTCCGCGGTTCGGTAGTCCGTTATCATTCTTGGAATCGGTAGTCAACGCTGGAGCGCCGGGGCTGCGGAATATTGTGCGAGTTATCGTGTGAATTTTTCGCCGATGGAATCGGAGATTTCTATTGTTTGTGCTTCGTGTACCGTGGGTTGCGACGAAATTACCGCGAGAATTATTGTGCGAGCTAATATTCGAACTACACGCCCAATCCATCGTCAAAGGCGGCCTCGCTGAACGCGCCGAAGAGGCGACCTTCAGAATGTTCCGAACTTTATCTCCCCTGATTTCGACGGTTTCCGAACTTTGAAAATAAGTCCCACGAATGCGATTGGCGTCTCTGATGTGATGCGAGAAAATCGCAAGCCGGCAATGATCATATATGCGCAGAAAAAATATCGCGAATACCACCGCAACCGCAAGAAACGGGACGAGCACGACTCGAGCTTTGCGTCTGCCCCTTGTAATCATCCAAGAAAGATTTACGCACCCGAAGCGATCCACGCCACCGAAAAAAAAGGCAAGGGGGCCGGTGAACACTTCTTGCCTGAGATTCCTGGCACTTTATTCCGAATCGTATGAGCGCCCTGGAAGCTGGCGAAGAGATATTTCCAAGCCCGCGCGCTCGGAGAAGGCCCCGTTGTTATGCTGGGCGGCTAGTGACTTGAGCGATGAGTTTCCTGACACCGGCGTGTACGGCGGCGAGCCGAGCATCGTCCGCACGCGGATTCCGATTTGGGTGCTGAAACAAGCTCGGGGCTTGGGGATATCCGAACCGGAACTGTTGCGCTCGTATCCCACGATGCACGCAGAAGACCTTTAACGCGTGGGCCTATGTGCGTTCGCATCGCAACGAAATCAATCGGGATCCTGAACCGCGCGTATATCTTCCGCAGCCGAAAAACCGTTGAAACGGTTGGAAGGTCTCGGCGAGCCGCGGCACCCAACTGAAAGTTACTGAAAGTTGGGTGTTAATGAGAGGTGCTCCGGAGTTTGTTCCCGTATCACGGGCGAAATCAAAAGGTTATCCAATCTCGCCAGGACGCGAACGGTTCGGCGATTTTCCGTTTTGGGGCTTCGGACGGAACGGATTTGGTGAACCCGTTCCGTTCAGCGGTCGAATCGTCGTTGCATTGAATGACTTTAATCTTTCGTGTTGGAGCATGGAGGATGTGCTTCACACGGAAAGGTTCAAGTTAAGGCAACCCGATTTTTCATCCATCTTCTGAAGACGGCGGCTTCTCAGGCTTCCACCATGCGAATGGTCCAGAAATCATCCGCCAGGTTCCCGGTGATCAGATAGGCATAGGGCATGGTAAAATAGCCCTTTTGCCCCCATTTGGGACCCCACGAGTTGCGCACGATAAAGCGTTGCGCCTTATCATCGTAACCGACGGCCAGAACCGCGTGGCCTCCGACGACCGCTTCCGTTGAAGCAGGCATATCCACGACGCCGGTCTTTGCCACGGACGCACTTTCGAAGGAGTCGTAAACGGTGAAGCCAAACACGAAAGGATAGCCAGCGGCGAGGCAGCCCTTCATCTGCGCCAGGTCCTGGTTCACCCTTTGATAACTCACGACCTGGTGATTGAGCGCGTCCTTATAGCAATTCGGGGTCGGCTTTTGCGCCGGCTTGGCTCCGGAGGGCCAAACGTTGGTGTTTGGGTCCGCCGGCGTGTCGTCGTAGGTCCATTCTGTTTCCGGGCACACACCCAGCTTGTTGACGCTTTTAACCCCATCGCGAATTTGGGCTCCGTTATCCAGCGGAATGCTCTTTTCCATGGCCCGTTCGTTGTAATAAATGAAGAGCCGCGCCGGAACAAAATCGGTGAGCTTTTGTTTCAAGAGGTCAAATTCAATCGCCCCGGCAATGGCATTGGCCGTGCAGGAGCCAATCTGGCCCTGGTCATAGACTTTAGGACATTTACTCCTCAAATCCGCCTTGGGTGGGAGCGGTCCAATCTTTGTCAGCGGGGCGGCGTAGGTATGGTCTCGCTGATCGGGGAGATCAGGTGTCCAGCCGTAACGCCCGATTTTGCGCGGTGTGATGGTGGTGGCAGTGCCTTCGTTCTTTTTACTCACAGATTTCTCCTTTGTTTTTTGTTTGTGACTTTACCGCCCGATGAGGGACGGAAATCGGATTTTACTGTGGGATTCCACGCGCCGGGCAGCCAAACGCACCGTGTCTCCCGCCCAGGGAAAGACTGGCTCGTTACGTGCGGGTTTGGCTGCGCCCGTTGGAAAATCTAAACCTGCCCTTATATGGCAGATTAGCCGAAGGACGGCAAACTATTCCTGATAAATCATTTCTTTAATGGTGCCTCCGGCGCGAATGAACGGGAGGACGTGCTCGGTGTAGGGTGTGATCACATCGAGAAGGTACGGCTGATCGGAATCGAGCATTCGCTTGATCGCGTCGCGCAGATCCTTCTTATAGATGACGCGCTCGGCGGGGACATTGAAGGAACGGGCCATGGCGATGTAATCGGGATAGATCTGCTTCATATTTTCCGGGTCGCCGAGGTAGGTGTGCCCGCGATTGCCCTGGTAAAAGCGGTCTTCCCATTGCACGACCATGCCGAGGTGCTGGTTGTTCAGGATGAGCGCCTTGGCAGCGATTTTTTCAATGTGGGCTGTAGCCAACTCCTGAACATTCATCAGGAACGAGCCATCGCCGTCGATATCCACGACCTGTTTGTCTGGACGCGCGACTTTCGCGCCCAACGCCGCCGGATATCCGTAGCCCATGGCGCCAAGACCGGCGCTGGTGAGCAACTGCCGGGGGAACTTATAATTGTAATATTGCGCCGCCCACATCTGGTGCTGGCCCACACCGGTGGTGATGATCGCGTCGCCATTCGTGAGTTCATAAAGCAACTCGATGGCGTATTGCGGAAGGATCACCTGGCTGGCATCGCCGCCCATGAAATCCTTGACGTGCTGCGACTTGAGCACTTCGTCGGTGATTTTGTAGCGGAGCGGCGCTTTGGCCTTCCATTCGGCGATTTGCTTGTGCCAGGCGGTGAATTTTTTCTGAATGGGGCGCGCCTTGATCATTTCGTTGAGGCGATGGAGGGCGTCCTTCACATCCGCGATCACGGGCAAATGGGCAGGCTTGTTCTTGTTAATTTCAGACGCGTCAACATCGATGTGAACGATCGTGCCATGCTCGCAGAACTTATCCACTTTGCCAGTCACTCGATCATCGAACCGAACGCCAAAGGCGAGCAACAGGTCCGCCCCGGGAATCCCTGACTTCGGATCGCCGTTCACGGCCCAATTGGCGTAAGCTGTTCCGTGCATTCCGAGAAACTTCAGCGAGAGCGGATCGGTTTCCGGGAATGCGCCGCAGCCCATGATCGTCGAGGTCACCGGGATTTGGGCCGCGTGCGCGAACCGGCGCAACTCTTCCGCCGCGCCCGAGGAAATAATTCCACCGCCGACGTAGAGCACCGGCCGCTCGGATTTCTCAATCAGCCCAATGATTTCGTTCAGGACCAAATCATCTGCGCGTTTTTCGGGTCTGTATCCGCGCAGGCAAATCTCTTTGGGCCAGACGGGCTGCGTTTCCTGCTGCTGGATATTCTTGGGCACATCGACAATCACCGGACCGGGCCGACCGCTGCTAGCAATGTAAAACGCCTCCTTGATCACGCGCGGGATTTCGTTGATATCTGTGACCAGATAGCTGTGCTTCACGATCGGGAGCGTGAGACCGAAGAAATCCGTTTCCTGGAAGGCGCCTTTCCCAATCATCGCTTGCGGCACCTGCCCGGTGACGGCGACGACCGGAATCGAATCCATATAAGCATCGGCCAGGCCGGTGATCAGGTTGGTCGCTCCTGGACCGCTGGTGGCCATGCAAACACCCACTTTGCCGGTCGCGCGGGCGTATCCTTCCGCCGCGAAAGCCCCGCCCTGTTCGTGCCGGGGCAGGATCGTGCGAATCTTTGAACGAGTGAGGGATTGGTGGAATTCCATGCTCGCTCCGCCGGGATAAGCAAAAATGTGCTCGACTCCCTCGCGTTCAAGCGCTTGCACCAAGATGTCGCTCCCGCGAGTGCGCGGGCCGAGTTCGCCGCGCTGGGGTTCAACCGGAGCAGGAAGCTGCCCGGTCTGAGGAGCGCTCGTTTTATTGGCCAATTCCGTCGTTTTCATTTTCGTTTCCTATTCTATTCGGCTGCACGGCCGGGGCAAAATAAAAAACCCACGACCGTTTCCAGCCGTGGGTTTTTGTCGAAATCTCGTTTTAGAAGCGACAAGCACCAACGGCGCCGTAACGTACTACGACGCTGACCAGGACTAGCGCTTGACCGCCGCTAAACATTCCCAGAAAAATAACCGGGCAGGGACGGCGGTCAAGTGCTGTTTTTGAGAAGCGCCGTCCGTCAAAGCGAGAACCTATTGAAATAGCTGGGGCGCGAATTCGTTCAAATAGTCGCGCCAATTCAACCATGTGTGCGCTCCGCCGGTTTCTTTATAAGCGACATTGAACCCGTGCTTTTTCAACATTTCAACGGTGGCTTCGGAGGTCTTGAGCAAGCCGTCATTTTTTCCGGTGCCGAACCAGACAAGCTTCAGCCCGTCTTTCAGACCAGCGTTGTCCAAGGTTTCCTTGTTCCGTTCTTCCCATGTTGGTTGATTCTGCGCGGGCGCGCGATTACCACCGGCGATGCCGAAGACGCCGGAGCTGAAAACTCCCAGGTAGGCAAACTTGTCGAGATGCGAAAAGCCGATGTTTAATGTTTGGCCGCCGCCCATCGATAACCCGGCCATGGCCCGGCTCTTTCGATCCGTTTGAATCCGGTAATTCTTTTCGGCGTGCGGCATGATGTCATTGACGAAATCGTTCTCGAAATCGTTGTTGGAACGTCCGCCGAAAGCGAACGGCCCGGTATGCCCGGCCGGCATGACGACGATCATCGGTTTCGCTTTTTTCGCAGCAATCAGGTTATCCAGGATAAAACCGGCGCGCCCCACCGTGCTCCAGGAGGCGTCCGAATCCGATGCGCCGTGGAGCAGGTAAAAAACGGGATAGCTCTCCTGGCTTCTTTCGTAACCTGGCGGCGTGTAAACATGCATGCGCCGAAAGCGCTTCAGAGTCGAAGAGTAATAGGTGACCTCCGCAACCGCGCCGTGTGGCACGTCTTTCGTGTCCTCGAAATCCGCGCCGGGAACATAAACGAGGCTCCAGGTGTTTTCGTTCGACTCGCTGGTCGCCGGATTGCGCGGATCAATGACAGTGACTCCATCCACGTTAAAGGTGTAACGGTAAGCGCCCGGTTCGATTGGCCCGACCGTCAACTCCCAAACGCCATTCGTTCCTTTGGACATGGCGGTGGCGTCCCGGCCCAGGCCCTGGATATCGCCGGCGTTGAACCTCACGGCTTCCGCTTTGGGCGCGAGAATTCGAAAGGTGATTTTCTTCTCGCTCGAAACCTCCGGCGAAAGGACTCGCGGACCCTGCGGCCCGCGGGCGGTCCTGTTGGTATTGGTCGATTGCGCCGGAGCGACTCGCAACGTTCCGAGAAGAATGATGGCAAGAAGCTGCGTAAGATTGGTCCTGATGTTCATAAACTCTCCGATGGAATTGTTTTGAGACTAACGGAAAGTGGACTGAATGTCTCTAGTTTTGTAACGGCGCAGCTTTGGTCAAGTTTTGGTGGTGCGAGGCTCTGCCGAGCCCTTTAACCGGGCGATCCTGGAAGACAGCTCGGCGGAGCCTCGCTCCACCCCAGCGACGGAGCCCTTACTTGCCTTCAGGGCTCCCTGTTTAGGTAGAACCTTCCATGTCCCTGTCCGTTTTCAAGGCGGGCTCTGAAACACTCGATAAAATTGTTCTTGTTGGGTCCCTATAGGTTCTGAAAAGTCGAAGACATTCGAGGAACTGGTATTCGTTGAGACTGGGAGCCAGGAAAGCAGGTTTGGTGAGACCTGTATCTGGAACATGGCGGCCTCG
>DASYTB010000582.1:0-4867 GCA_036002705.1 Verrucomicrobiia bacterium | reverse complement strand
GGGCCGGCCGGTGGCACTTTCCATCACCAGCGCACTAACGCCATCCGGGTTGCGGTGGCCGTTATCCAATGCGACCAGATAACTTCCGTTATCAGTGAAGATAGCGTTGCTCGCATTTGTGACCGGCCACCGGCCGGCGATTTCGCCGTTGCTTTGCAAATCGCGAATCCGCACGCCTCCACCGTTCTCAGTCAGTACCGCACGCCTGCCATCCGGGCTGATGTTGATTAGCTGAGTCGGGTTGGCACCGAAGAAGCGCTGTTTTTCGGTCATGGTTCGCAAGTTCCAAAGAGCCAAAGACCGATCTCTTCCGATGGTCAGGATTGATTTGCTGTCCGCCGTGAAGACCGCAAACTCAGTTTTGCCCGGAAGGACTCGATAGGCGGGCTGGGCTTTAGGAACGTCCAGTTTCCAAAGGTAAACGAAGCCGTCCTTGCAGCGGCTGATCAGCCTTTGATGTCATCAATATGGCAAACGGGGAAGCCTTCTATTTCCACCCGGCGGCGCCAGGCATCCGTAAAACGTTCGATCCCGTCGGGGGCGAAAATCAGGTCCAGATCAAATGGACCATTTTTCAGTTGGATAAAATCTTTCCCGCGGGATACTTCGGCAGCTTCCCTGTCATTCGAGGCAAAACTGAGTTCGCGCAAAGCCTCGACGAGCGCGGCACAGTTTTCGGGCGTCTTCTCGGGGAAAAGGTCGGCATCCTGCGTCGTGTCTGGAAAGCCGAGAAGGATCGCCCCGGACTTTCCGAAAAAAAGATAGCGGATGCCATGCCGTTGAAAGCAGTCACGGATTTCCCGGGCCTGACGATATTCAAACGCGCCCATAGCCCAGCCAATCCGGCAGGTTCTCTTCACACCAGCGGCGGTACTCCGCGGTGCTGTCAAAAGCACGGAACCGAGCATCGTCCAGGACCGGCTTGTAGGTATGAATAAAAGCGTAGCGGAAGCGTGTTTCCAGTGGGCGGCGGGCAGCGGCCTCGAATTCGGGGAGCCAGTCGCCGGGAATTTCATCTTGGGGTTTGTCCGTTTTCGCCTCGTCTGTGAATGGGTCCGCGTTCATACCAATCCCCAAATCAAAACGATGGCAACGGTTCTGTCACCATGATGCTGAAAAGTTGTTCCCAGATCCCAGACGGCGTCGGAAGACCTCGCCCATGCCGCCCTTGCAGATGAGCGACTGGATTTTAAACGGGCCGAGGGTCCAACCCGGGCCGATGGACATAACAGTCTTAACCAATCATGCCGAGCCTACGGGACTTTCCCATTTGAGGCCCGGGAAGCGAGCGAAGTCTGTATCCGTCGAATAAAGAACGCAATTATGTTCTCGGCGATGGCTGGACCGACTGTCTTCCGCGTGAGCGAAGATTTGCGTCAACGAGGACGAGCTTTTAGGCGCGTCTCAGGGGTATCCCGATTCGGCATCAGGATACCCCCTTCAGGAATTTCCTGAATCGACAGTTTCTGCTCTCTTCTGGAGGATCACCAGTCTTGATTCAGGGGTGGTGTTATGCACGATGAAGAAAAACCGTCAATACTCGTGGTGGATGATGTGGCCGAGGATTTGTCGCTGATGACGCGGAAGCTTCACCAGTGCAAAGTCCTTAATCCGATTGTCGGGCTGA
This sequence comes from Verrucomicrobiia bacterium, assembly GCA_036002705.1. Classification (GTDB taxonomy): domain Bacteria; phylum Verrucomicrobiota; class Verrucomicrobiia; order Limisphaerales; family SXQI01; genus DASVNK01. The sequence continues at coordinate 3,240 of DASYTB010000582.1, read as the reverse complement.
GCGGAGGCGACGACTGTATTGACTGGTTCAAACGCAACGGCTCGCACTTTCCGGTGCTGGTCCTCCTGGACCTGATCATGTACCCGACCAACGGGTTGAATGTCCTTCAAACACTGCGGGACATGGGCATTCTGGACCGCCTTACCGTGGTGATGCTTTCTGGAATCCGGGACGTGAAGATGATTCACCAGGGATACCAGCTTGGCGCGCAGACCTTTCTCGTGAAGCCTGTAAACTGCGAGGACATCATGCAAATGATCGGCGCGCTAAAGAACCTGCGCGTGGAAGATACAGCGGAAGGTTATGTGCTCCGGTTTGCCGGGGCCGGGGCGCGCGATGCGAGAAACCAAACGGCTTTTATCAATCGGGCCGGAGAGTTCCGCGCTTAGGCGCCTACCCTTCCACCCCAAATCCCTAATGCTCTGCCTAACCCGTGGAACGCTCGATTCCGCGCGTTCAAACAGGGTCTTTCCCCATCGCGAACCGCCTCGCTCGGGCGCAGAATATGATTGGGGACGATGGAGAATCCAACAATCTGCGCGGTGATCGAGCAGGACCTCCGGCTGATTCGCCGGCTGCGGGAACTCGTGTCGGATTGCGGTTTCAACATGCACCTGACGCGAAGCTGCAACGAAGCGATGCTTCATTTCCGCGGGATTGGAATCTATGCGAACCGGAAGCGCTTTCCCCTCCCCACGCTGACGATTCTGGACACGGGGAACGAACAGGGATCGGACCTCGAATTCCTCGCGTGGCTTCGACAGGAGCCACAGTTCAAAACGATGCCAGTCGTGCTTCTCGCTTACGAACCCCCGCACAAGGCGCGCGTGGCCTGCGCGCTGGACCCCTTGAGTTTTGTGGTTGATCGCGAAACACTTTGGGAAATCCCGTCCATCGCCTGGGGTTTGCTCTTTGGCGTGCCGCTGGTTCTTCCCGGCCCCACCGCCGAGCCGTGCGTGCGAGGTTCTGCCCTTGACGATGAGCCTGCGCGGGCGCATTCCTAAGGACGTTCAGCGATTTTCATTGTTCGTCCCACAAATGACGCGTTGCCCCCAAAAGCAGTGGCGCACTTCAGGGAAACCTGTAAAGTAATACACACGTCTATGTAAGCGTATGTTGCGAAGGCTCCAGCCCGAAAAGTGGAACTACACCACCGCTGCTCACCTTCTCAATCGCGCCGGTTTCGGGGGGACGCCCGAACAGCTCCAAAGACTCACCGACCTAGGCTTGGAAAAGGCCGTCAACTTTCTCGTCGATTTCGAGCGCATCCCCGATTCAACCCAAAATCCCGAATGGGCCAAACCCGATCCGGAACGCCTCGAAAAACTCAAAGAGATGCGCGACGCCTCTCCCGAGATGAAGCAGGAGGCGCGCAAGGACCAACAGCGGCTCGAGCGCGACCTTGTTCTGCGCCTGCGGTATTGGTGGCTGCAACAGATGGCCACCACCTCGCGCCAGCTCCAGGAGAAGCTCGCTCTTTTCTGGCATGGTCATTTCGCCACTAGTGTGCAGAAGGTCAAAAACGCTTATCTGATGTTCCGGCAAAACGAGATTTTCCGCCGCTACGGCTCGGGCAACTGGCTGACGCTTCTGACGTACGCTTCCAAAGATCCCGCCATGCTCGTTTGGCTCGATCAGGCGCAAAGCCGGAAGGAGCATCCGAATGAAAACTTTGCCCGCGAAGTCATGGAATTGTTCACGCTCGGTGAAGGCCATTACACCGAAAAGGACATTACCGAGGCCGCGCGCGCCCTCACCGGCTGGTCGTACGAGCGTTTGAACCAGGGCTTTGTTTATCGCCCCGGCGCTCACGATGATGGGAAGAAAACGATTTTGGGTCGAACCGGCAATTTCAGCGGCGACGATGTTCTCAGGATCATCATTCAGCAACCGCAGTCAGCGCGCTTTATTACACGCAAGCTCTGGGTCTTTTTCGCGAGTGAAAATCCGCCGGATGCTCTGATCGACCAGCTCGCTGCCTTGTTCCGCGCCAGCGGCTACGAATTCAAACCGCTCCTGCGTGCTCTGTTCGCCTGCGAGGAATTCTACGCGCCCGATGTGATGCGGCAGCAGGTGAAGAGCCCTGTTCAATGGTTGATCAGTAATGTTCGCATGCTCGAGCGTGAGCTTCCGCCTGCGGTTGCTTGCGTCAATGCCCTTCGGATGCTCGGACAGGAATTGCTCGCGCCGCCCAATGTCAAAGGGTGGGATGGCGGGCTTAGTTGGGTCACAACCAACAGCTTGATGAATCGCTACAATTTCGCAACCTTCCTCGTCCTCGGTGAAAACCCGCTGAACAACGGCAACGGCAGCGCTAACGCCAATGGCCCGCGACGAATGCCCTTGCATGGTTCCCATGCGGATGCCGCCAGGCTTTTTCCGCGAGAAACCCGCGCGGTAAAGGAGAAGCTCGCCGCCGCCCTGCAAAAGCGTTTCCTCCAGGGCGAATTGCGTCCCGAACATCAAAGCACTTTGCGGACTTATCTCGAGGCGCAAGGCGAGCTCGATGACGTCGATGTGCTCCACGCCATCCGGCTCATCATGTGCACCCCCGAATTTCAACTCACCTGATTCTGTTATGAACGAACTGAAAACACGCCGCGAATTCCTGCGCTCGACCATTCTGGGCGGCGCCGTCACCTGGACCGTCCCCGCCTTTCTCGCGCGAACGTTCTCCAGCCTGCATGCCGAAGCGCTCGCCCAGACGCAGCCACTGACCGGAAAAGACAGCACCATCCTCGTGGTGCTCCAACTCGCCGGCGGCAACGATGGATTGAACACCATCGTGCCGTTCTCCAATGACTATTATCATCGCGCACGACCCGGCCTCGGGTTGAACAATAGTTCGTTGAGGCTGAACGATGAATTCGCGCTTCATCCGAGCCTGGCGCCGTTCAAGGAGCTTTACGATGCCGGCCAGCTTTCCATCGTCAACGGCGTCGGCTACCCCAACCCAAATCGTTCCCACTTCCGCTCGACCGAGATCTGGCAGACAGCCAGCGACTCAACGAAAGTCGAGAAATATGGCTGGCTCGGACGATACTTTGATAACGCCTGCAAAGGAGCCGATCCCACTGTCGGCGTCACCATCGGCCGACAGATGCCCCAGGCTTTCGCGGGGCCGAAACCAGTCGGTATCAGCGTCGAAAATCCCGAGATGTATCGGATCGGCAAGGAAGAAGCCGGCGAGGAACACACCGATTTCATGGCCAAGCTCAATCGGCCCGCCACGATGGACGA
>DASYTB010000581.1:0-3452 GCA_036002705.1 Verrucomicrobiia bacterium | reverse complement strand
AGGGTGATTTTTCCCGTTTCTGCGTCCACACGAATAGCGAAGAAATCGTGGCCGTCCTGCGTGGCGGCAGTCAGCCAAACCCGTCCGTCCATGACGACCGGAGTGGAAATCCCGTAATTAGGAAGTTCGGTCTTCCATTTCACATTGTTGGTTTCGCTCCATTGGACGGGAAGTCCAATCGGCTTCCCGTTGTCAGAGATCACGTGCCCGTCCTGGCGTGGACCTCGGAATTCGGGCCAATTCTGAGCCGGTTGGGCCAGGTTCGGCAAAATTGACAAAAGCAGAACGAGTAGGAGCGATTTGAATCGGGCAAAGTGCATGATCGATTCTTTTTATTTAATCCCTTCAGTTGCAAGGCTAAACCGCCTCAAAAGCAGATGGGCGGGCCGGACGTTCCGTCCGGGTGTATCTCGCAGAAAGAAAACGGTTTCCACCTAAAGGGCGAGGCCGAAGTGCCGATAGAATTTCAGGGCTGATGCCGCAAATCATCAGTCTTAAGTGCGCCTGCTGCTAAGCTAAAATCCGGAAGCGACAGCGCCCGCATCGAGAATGGCCAAAAGCATCCTTTTTGTTGATGATGAACCGTCGATTCGTGGGATCTACGAGATGCTCCCGCCGTTTCTCGGAGATGATTACTCAGTGCGAACCGCGCCGAGTGGCGATGAAGCCCTCGGGCTGATGGGCGATTCGCGGTACGACGTGATCGTTTCCGATTTAACGATGCCCCGCATGACGGGCATCGAACTCCTCATTCAGGTTACGCGGCGTTTTCCCGGAACCGCGCGCATCGTTGTCTCTGGCTTCGCCGACGAAATTACCGCCGCGAAATGCCTCATGGTGGGCCACCGTTATTTCACCAAACCGTTTAATCCCACCGCGCTCAGCGAGGTGATTGTTTCGCTTTGCCACGCCCGCACCTTTGCTGCGAATGATCGCGTGCGAGACTATGTAGGCAGGATCGACGCCATTCCGACTCTCTCCCGGACTTATCTCGAACTCACCAAGGCGCTCCGGTCAAACACACTGCCGCTCCGCGAAATCAGCTCGATTATTGAACAGGATTTGGCGCTGACCGCGAAAGTCTTGCAAACGGTGAATTCAGTCCGTTTCTCCCCGGCCCGCAATATTCGGACGGTTTTCGACGCCGTGCAGATCATCGGTTTCGAAGTTGTTCGCGCCTTGGTTTTAAGCATCCAGGTTTTTGAGTTCTGCCAGACGACCGCCAAGACCGATCTCTTCAAATCCGTTTGGGACCACAGTTTGCGCACCGCCGTCCGGGCCCGGCGGATTGCGGAAATGGAAAGCCTTTCCGAGGAATTGTGCGATGAGACATTCCTGCTGGGGCTTTTGCACGATATCGGCAAAGTCGTCCTGGCTGCCAGTTGCCCGGACCAATACCATTCGCTCTGGGGCCGCCACGGCGCCAATTCCGAGACGTTGATCGAGGCGGAGACGCGCGAATTTGGGGCGAATCATGCGCACGTGGGAGCGTATCTTCTCCGCCTTTGGGGCTTGCCTGAATCGGTTGCCGCCGCGGTTGAGTTGCATCATTCGCTCGATGCCGTCGAAATTCCGGCGTTTTGTCCTTTGCTCGCGCTGCACGTCACCCAGGAACTTGCGCCGAACCGGGCTGGAGCAAACCTAAACAGTTCTCTTTTGCAGACACTCGGCCTCGAAGAGCAAATCGCGGCCTGGCGTTCGGTAGTCGAGCAGAATGGGCCGTCGAGGAGAATGTAGGCCCCTGCTGATGCTGGATCGGGGCGAATCAACCGCGTCCGCTTCACAAATACGACTGAATTGTTACCTTTGCTCCCGCCTGATTACTGGCGCAAAGCGCGATAGAATCGGTGGTCGGTCGCGCCAGTCGTATCGACGAACTCCGTTCCGAAAGTGCTGGCTGCAGCGCTTCCAATTTCCGTCCATGTCACGCCGTCCGCTGAGGACTGGATTTGATACAGGACTCCCTTTGGACCCGTGAGGCGAACACGAAATCCTCGCGCTGAAGGTCCTACTGGAAATAAGGACGCTGGTTGAACCGGAGTTCCGAAGGTCACATTGGCCGGCGCGGCGGTGGCAGTCTGGCCGAGAGCGTCCGTTACTTTGGCGGAGATGGCGAAATTTCCCGGTGCCGACGGAATCCAGAGTATTGTATAGGGAGCCGTCAGATCCTCGCCGATTTTCGTTGTCCCGGCATAGAACTCCACCTTTTGGATGGCGACACTGGGCGCGGACGAAGGGTTGGCTCGAATGAAGATGCTCGCCGGATAGGGATAAGTGCCCGCGACCAGATCATCCATGATAATGCTCGGGCCGATGTTTCCCAATCCGCGGATGGTGACTTCATCGATCCAGCCATCAAAATTGCCCATGAGCAAAGTCGCCTTTGGCGCTCGGCCCCAGTTTGTCAGCTCATTTGATGCCCGGCTCGCCAGGACGACGCCGTCCAGCTTGAAAGCGTAACCCGAGGGCGTGATCTCCAGTCGCACGTGATGCCATTGCTTGGTCGTGATCGCGGAGGTCAAAGGCGCGCCGGTAAACGAAAAGACATTTCCTCCCAGAATCATCGGTCCGAGGTATTTGTCCTCCCGGAATTCGAGGTAGGAATCATTGTACGATTCGATGAGTGCAAAGATCGTGGCGACGTCCCGCGCGTAGGCCTTGAATTCATTGACATAGACCATTCCCTCCAGGACAATTCCGGAACCGCTCTGAAGCGCGGAAGTGGGGATTTGGACCGAGGCCTGGTCGCCAAGGTCAAGGAACCGCAGCGCGGTTCCTGAGCGCACCGTCCCAGGGGCCATCCAGGAGACGTTGCTCGCATCAAGCCGCGTGTTCCCCGAAAGAGCGAGCGCGGGGCTCTTGCCGGCAGCGTCCGTCAGATTTTCGTCGAGGTGGTAAAGCGCGGCCATATCGGATTGCACGCCCAACGGCGCGGATTGGAAACTGTTCGGCGGCGCATCAGCGGCGGCGATCGCCACGAAATTGCTCACCGCGAGAACCCGCCGTCCGTCCGGCAGCAAGGCTTCGGCTTCGATCCAATGGTCGCCCGAATACTTCGGAGTGAGCGCTAGAGGATTTCCCAGCACGGGTTCGAGATAGCGAACCTCCCAGAGCACCTGCGCGGTCGAAAGATCGATCCCAGGCGCTTTCAGCGAGATGGCCGTTGGCGCGCCGGCCTGCATTCCCCCGTCAAGACCTGTGATCTGTCCGAGAATCGGCGTCCAGGGCTGGTTTTTCGTGGCGCCTTGGGCCATCCAGAAAGAGAGGCTGGCCAGGCAGCGCGCCTGATCCATCACGACCGCCTCGGTCATTGTGTCGATCATGTCGGTCCAACGGTCGTAATAGGCGTAAGGGCCGTTGGCCGCCATGTCGGAGGGATAGCTTAAATAGGGCAGTTCACTTGAGGTTGTGCCTGGGGAAAAGTACGTTTCAAGATAACCGTAGCCCGGCCG
>DASYTB010000580.1:0-7398 GCA_036002705.1 Verrucomicrobiia bacterium | reverse complement strand
GTTTCAGGTTTCGAGATCGAATCGTTAGCAGCCAAGCGACTCGGCCCACTCGCCCCCAGGTCAACGAGCGCGAATGTTCGCGAACAGAGGGAAAGAGACCAGAATCCTTCGTTGATTGCACGGGCGCGAGCGGGCGTTGTTTTCTCATAAAGTTTAAGGTGAAAAAGGTGAAATCAGGTCCTGACGTCGAAATCGAGACACGAATTCCACGCATATACACGAATTGAAGGGAACGTCAGGCAACGGAGGAAACTGAGCGGCGTAGCGACGGAGAGAAAGAGCGAGAGAGCGAACGGCAGTGCGTTGTAACGAGGCTCACGCACTCAAAGAGACCGGAATGCGGGTTGAGTAAACCGTCGCCACCGCCTACTTTTTTGCCATGAGTTGCGTCACGGTTGAAGTCGAATTGCGCAACAGTCGTATCATTCCTCACGAGAGCGAGTCGTTGCCGGCAACCGCGCGCGCACTGCTTGTAGTGCTCGAGACTGAAGTGACTTTGCGAAAAGAGGACGCCGGCGATATCTCCCAAGCTTTGAGCCTCATCCGTGCGCGGCAGTCAGCTCGCGGGTACTCCCCGCGTTCCGCTGGCGCCGTCAGCCAACAAGTGCGCCGCGAGCGCGAAAGCTCGGACTGATGGATGCCTATCTGCACACCGCGCCGGTTATTTACCTTGCGAAGAACGTGGCTCTGAGGGAGCCAGCGGTGCGCGCATTTCTCGCGCGTGATAAAGTGCGGCCCAGAATGAGCGTGCTCACGCGTATTGAATGACGTGCGCAGCCGCTGCGCGAGGGAAACACCGCGTTGCTGGAGGGCTACGAAGCCTTCTTCGCCAGCGTTTCCGGCAGCTTGCTTTCGCTCGAGGCCCCAAACGCGCGTCCTTCGGGCAAGCAGAACGCCGCGTTTGCAAAGCACGAGCTACATGCTCAAAAATTTATCCAGCGTCTTAGAACCAGAGGCGGCGCAAAGACCTTTTTCGCGCGCGGCTGCGGGAAACCAGAAGCTATCCGTCAAATTAGCTGTTCGTTCGCGGGAGGAGGATGGAACGGAATAGCGAGAGAGCAGTGATCGGTGAGCTATTCAGTATTCAGTGGTTCGGTTGGAATTTTGCCGGAAGGAAAGGGGCCGGCAATTGTCAGTTCAAGGAGTGCGGATCTGGCACACCTCCGGAGCATCCCAAAGTGTGAGAAAGAGGCTCAGACCGGTGTGTTTCTGCGACCGAGGAGGGTCGCGCTCCGTCGCAGTACGGTGGGACCGTAAGGGAGCGTTCAATTCCCTGTGTTCGTTCCGAAGTTGGTGGTTTTATTAAGATGCACCCGATGAGCCCGAACGGGAACTACCCGGGGAATAGCAACGAAGGCAGTTTAGACCAGGCCTTCTAAGATGTCCGGCAAACGTTCGAGGGTCCTTTTCAAAGTGGCTTGCGCGATTAATTGGTCCGTGCGCACCGCGTTCGGGTGCAGGATTTGCCACGCGTCGGTTTCGAGCCAGCTTTCGTCTTCGACGGGCGCGTTGTTGCCGCTCGTGCCGATGCGGGCGAAGCGGGCGAGCATATCGGCGATATGAACCGCCGCGACAAGTTCGCGTGCTTTTTCGCATTTCTCCGGCTGATGATGAAAGCGGGCCACTTCGACCAGCACACCGGGCAACTGGTGTTGTGAAAGGTAAATCGCGCCCAGTTCGGTGTGATCGACGCCCAGAATGCGACGCTCGCGTTCGAGCAATGTTTCTCCGGACGAAAAATCCTCTTCCGTATAAATGGCATTGAAATGGTGCGGGAAGGCGGACCCCATGACGATCCGGCCCACATCGTGAACCAGGCCAGCCACGTAATCCGATTCGTCCTCGAGGCGCATAACGGAACTGGTGAGTTCGCGGGTGAGAATCGCGACCGCGATGCAGTGCTGCCAGAATTCCCGCCACGGAAAGGCGGTATTCCCGGCAAGTTTTTGAAAATCTTCAATGACCGGCGTGACCACCGCGAGCTGCCGGATTTGGCGGACGCCCAGGTAAAAGACCGCCTCCTCGATGCTATTCACCGGCGAGGTCAGGCCATAATAAACAGAATTGACCAGGCGCAGCAGGCGCGCGGTGAGGCTCGGATCGCGGCGGATGACTTCGGAGATTTGCGTCGTAAATCGGTGATCCGCATGGAGCAGTTCGCGCAGAGCGGTTTCAATACTCCGAAGGGAGGGAAGCCGTGGACAATTCTTGACCTTCGCGAGGATCGTCGCGTGGTCGCAAGGACTTACAGCAGGCGCTTCAGCAAGCACGTTCATGTCTCCAAACACATCGGAATAAGAGCAAAAAAGTTTAAAGTTTTTTTCGCCTATGCCGATGCACTTCACAGCATTAGATCGGGGCATGGACGCTCCGGACTGGAACCCGCACGGAAGCGATTTTTGTGAGCTTATCGAAGAAAAACGGTTTTATCCTGCTCGGCTCGGCCCTATTCTGGATGATGGGCAGCGAAGCGATGGCAGAGGGCGGGTACCTGGTACGTGTCGGCCCCGGCCCCTTGCGGTTTGTGCAGGCTGCCCCGCGCCTCGACCCGTCCCTCGTTTTGCCACCCTTGAAAATGACTGATGAATCAACCACGACCAATACGGTGGAAAGCGTGCCGCCTGTCACGGACGAGACCGATCCCGAGGCCGCGCCCGAAATCAAACCCGACGATCCATCGCAGAGCCCGATTCTTGTGCCCGAACCTGCGCCCGCCAGCAACTCCGACGCAGACACGAATACACTTCCTGTTGCCGGCCAAGTCACCCCTCAGATGCTGCTCCGGTTCTTCACGCCGAACAAAAGGGCTGCCGCCGCCCCCGAGCCGTTACAATTTACGCCGCCTCCACCTCCCGCGCCTGCCTCGTCTCGGGGCAGCTCTGCGAGTTACGTCTCGCCTTAGGCGCTGCGGCCGCAACTTGGTTCGCGCGTCATGAAGAGCTTCGCCTGTTATCCTGACTTCTTTGGTCGCATGGCCGCCAAAGCCTCCAGCCTTTTCCGGCATGGCGCTCGCCCCTGGCTGCAGATGGCGCTGCTCAGCGTCGGCGGTTTGATTTTGCGCGCTGAAGTTCCTGCAGCGTCCACAGAGCCAAAGCCTTTCCCTGTAGCGGCGACGGAGGCGAATCATTCGAATGCCGTTGCGCCCTCCCCTGCGCTCACGAACGCCGCCCCCGCCGGAAAAACCGGATCAAACACCCCAACCATCGGGCAATTCTCGAGCACGAACTTCGACGCGCCTGGCACTGGAATTCGCAACGTTCAACCCGGCAGCACCGACCTGGCGAAATTTCAAATCGAGTTTGAAGCTGCGCAGAAGCTGCACGAAGCGAAAGACCTCAAGCGGGCGGAAATCGCGCTCATTCAGATTCTCGAATCCCGCTGGCCGGATGAACTCAAGCGGCCCGTTCTGTTGGAGCTTGGCATCGTGATGCAGGAGCAGCGCGAGTATCCAAAGGCGCAGCAGCTCTTTTCCGAATATGGTCGGCGTTATGAGAAGGACCCTCGCATTCCGGAAGTCCTCCTGCGGCAAGCCTACCTTTATCGCGAAATGGGCATTCCCGAAATGGCGCTCTCGAAATTCTACGCGGTCATGTCCACCTGTTTGAACCTAAAGCTGGATGATACCGAGTACTACCAAAAACTCGTTTTGCGCGCGCAATCGGAGATCGCGGAAACCTACTACCTTCAGGGGAAATTCGAAGAAGCTTCGGATTATTTCAGCCGCCTTCTGCGCCTGGAAACGGGTGATCTGGAACGCAGCAACGTGCTTTATAAGCTCGTTCGCTGCGAGGTCAACCTTGCCAAATACACGCAAGCGGTGGCGAACGCGACTCTTTACCTCGAGAAATACTCCGATTACGTGGACGCGCCCGAGACCCGCTTTCTTCTCGCTGATTCCCTCAAAAAACTTGGCCGAAACAAAGAAGCCATCGCGCAAATGGACCTTTTGCTCCGCAAACAAAGCGCCCAATCCAAGGTGGACCCGCAACAGTGGCTCTATTGGCAGGAGCGCGCGGGAAATGACATCGCGAATCAACTCTATCGCGAAGGGGACTTCCTCAGCGCCCTGCAAGTCTATCAGGCTCTAGCCGCGTTGAATACTTCCGCGGAATGGCAAATCCCGGTTTGGTATCAAATTGCGCTGGTTTACGAGAACTTGAAACAGGGACAGAAAGCGGTCGAACTTTACGACAAGATCCTTGCGCGACAGAAGGAAGAAGGGCAAAAGGAAGCAGGCGAGGCGCTCAAGGCCGTCGCGGAAATGGCGGCGTGGCGGAAACAGTACTTGGATTGGGAATCCAAAGCCCGCCTCGCGAACCAGGAACTTCAACCGCCCGAAGCGAAGTCCGAGAGCCCGTTGTAGGACCGTAAGAGGGTAAGACGATCATGCCCTGCCCCGCCGAACTCGCCCATGATTTAAGAGTTCACCGCAAGCTCAGTGAAGAAATCCTGGCGTTCGTGGAAAGCGAGAGCGCGGCCTTGCGCCGGGAAAATGGCCGCCCAGCTTTGGACACCACCGACCCGCGAAAAAAGTTCCTTGCGCAATTGAGTGAATCCCTTGATAGAATTCGTCAGCACCGGATCGCCTGGCTGCGCCTGGAATTCTCCGAGCGCAAGAGCCATCCGGAAATCGTCGAGTTGCTGCGCGAAAATCAGAATTTGCTGATGAAAATTTTGGTGCTGGACCGGGAGAATGAACAGGCGCTTTTGCGCAAAGGGTTGGTGCCGAGCCGGCGTCTGGCTTCGGCCAATCGGCAGCGGCCCCATTTTGTGGCCAATCTTTATCAGCGGAATTCGGCGATGTGAGCGCTCACCAGAGTCGATTGCCCAGCGTCGATTGCCCTAATGCCTATCGAAAAAATCATAGTTCTGGAAGACGACCAAATCGTCCGAAAGAACCTTGAACACCAACTTCGTCAGCGCAGATACGATGTCGCCTCCGCCACCACCATCGCGGATGCCCAGGAACTCCTCGGGAAAGATAACTTCGACCTGATTTTCGTCGATATTCGCCTGCCCGACGGCGAAGGCACCGAACTGCTCAAGCAAATCCAAACGCGCCCCGTGAAGCCGCTCGTGGTGATGATCACTGGCTTCGGCTCGGTCGAGTCGGCCGTCACCTGCATGCGCGATGGCGCGTTCGACTACATCATCAAACCTTTCTCAACGGACACCATCGAGGTGACTCTCCGCAAGGCGGAAGATTTCACCCGACTCGTCAAGGTTAGCCAATATCTCAGTCGGGAGGAAGGAGCCGAAACGGGTTACGAATTGCTCGGAAGGAGCCCCGCGATGGACGGCCTCCGCGCGCTTATTCGCAAAGTGGCTCGAACCCAGGCCACCGTTCTGATCCAGGGCGAAAGCGGCACGGGCAAGGAACTGGTCGCGCGCGCGATTTACATGGAAAGCACCCGCGCGAATGCCCCCTTCATCAAAGTGAATTGCGCGGCCATCCCCGAGAACCTGATCGAGAGCGAATTCTTTGGACACGAAAAGGGCTCTTTCACCGGCGCGCTAACCAAACGTGAAGGCCGTTTCGAGCTGGCGCATGGCGGCACAATTCTGTTGGACGAAGTCAGCGAAGTTTCCCCGCAAGTTCAGGCGAAGCTCCTGCGTGTCTTGCAAGAGCGAGAACTCGAACGCGTCGGCGGCAACCGCACGATCAAAGTCGATGTGCGCGTGATTGCCACGACCAACCGAAACCTCGAACAGAGCGTCGAGAAAAAGGAATTTCGCCAGGACCTCTTCTTTCGGCTGAATGTCGTTCCCATCCTGGTGCCGCCACTGCGCGAGCGAATGGAAGATGTCCCTTATCTGTCCGATCAATTCATGCATCGCATGGCCCGAAAACATGGCGTACGCGTGAGCGGAATTTCTCCGGCGTGCATGGCCGCGCTCATGGCGCATTCCTGGCCCGGCAACGTCCGCGAGCTGCAAAACGTCGTCGAACGCGCCGTGATTCTTTGCTCCGATGGTCAGGACCTCCAACCCGAACACCTCGGCTTTGTCCCCCTAAGCTCCGCAATCAAAGGTGAAGGCGGCGCCGTCCTACCAGCCAACGTGACCCCATTCACCGCCCCCGCCGCCCTAACCCCGGACCAGATTCTCCCCCTGCACGAACTCGAAAAACAACATATCCTCCGCGCCCTCGAAATCTGCGAAGGCAATCGCACCCAGGCCGCCAAGCATCTGGACATCAGCATTCGCACCCTGCGCAACAAACTCCACGAATACGGCGGAACCACCCCCTCCGCCGGAGGCGACGAGCCAGAACCCCAGGAAGGAACGGCGTAAAGGTCACTTTAAACCGCCTTGCGGTTCAAAAGGTCGAACCCGATTAGTCAAGGAAATCCTACGCTGAGCGCGTGGACCGTTCCTAGTGCTAGAGAGCACATTCGCCGAGGCATCGTAATCCAAGGCGAAAGCGACGAAGAGGGGCAGTCGCTAAGGAATGCGGGTGGCCGTCATCAAGGTCCTCAACCTAAAGCCTCGAAGCTATTCTCCCACGCCTTCAAGGTTCTTCGGGATACCTGTGGGTCTCGGCTTCTGCGTGTCCTCGGGGCGTAACGTTGGGTCGGGCAGCTTTGGCTTGGACTGTGGCTTAACCTTTCCGGCCCGTTTCGCGGCTTCAGCATCGGCGCTCTCCTTCCGCTTTGCCGCAAGAAAAGCATCGCGCTCTTCCCCCGTTAATTTCCCATCGCCATTCTTGTCCCATTTCGAGATATCCTGGTGGACGATACGGATGTGTTCGCGTGGGGTGTTTGTGGGGACATTTTGCGCCGCCACCAAGACGGCGGACGCGAGCAGGAGGGAGACTTGAATTTTGGTTTTCATATCTTTTCGTATAAGCGAGTTATTCTCCGACGCGGAGTTTGTAGCTTTTATGCAATCCCATCTCTTGGAGAGAAACGTTCCCTCCAACGGTCCCCATAGTGTAATTCGCCTCAGTGGGCCACTGTTGGAGGTCTTCAGACGAGAGCAACTGACATTTCACCGGAACGGGAGGCAGCACCAACGTAGGCGGGCCTTCGATGGACTGGGTTGCCAGGGAAGGGGCCGACGAGACGGTCGTCAAGACGGGATCGCCAACTGCGACAAAAAGGTTATTACCGAAGTTCACGCCCCGATAAATAGCCGTTGCGCTCCGCTTCTGCACGGTCCAGGACAGGCCATCGGGCGAAGTCGCCAGCACGGCGTTAAGATTGCCGCCGGCAGCAACCCACATTCCGCTTCCATATGTCACTCGATATAGCTCCGGAGTTCCAGACGGCTTTATGACTTTCCATTGACGGGCATCCGCGGAAAAGCCAACGCGCCCACCGCTTCCCTCAACCGCGACAAACCCGCTGTCGGTGCCAGTAATGTCCCACGGAGTGAAAAAATTCGTGACTCCGAAGA
>DASYTB010000579.1:0-10254 GCA_036002705.1 Verrucomicrobiia bacterium | reverse complement strand
TGCGGTCATCGACCAGGAATTGCCGCGGGAAATTCGTAAAGTTCCGCTCGCCTGTATAGGTGCGGACAAGAATTCCGCGCTCCATTTGACTCGGAAACCAGTTTTCGAAACTCATAAGCCGGCATTTCTCGGATTTTTTGCATGAGGGAAGCACCTAGGTTGTTTGCGTCACCACTGTACGGCTGGTCGGGGGTGGTGCCTGATTGAATTGACGGAGCCCATGGCAGACTCTTTCACAGGTCAGAGCCGGAAACTGAAACCAATTTACCAAAGGAGAATACGATGAAAATGGAGACGCTGAAGGACCTTTACCTTGACGAATTGCGCGATGTTTATGACGCGGAAAACCAACTGACCAAAGCACTGCAGAAAATGGCCAAGAGCGCGACCAACGAAGAGTTGAAAGGCGCTTTCGAGCATCACCTGGAACAAACCCAGGAACACATCTCCCGGCTCGAACGGGTTTTTGAAGAGCTCGGTGAAAAGGCCAAAGGCACCAAGTGCGAGGCGATGAAAGGTCTGATCGAAGAAGGCAAACGCATGATGGAGGACAGCGCTGACGAAGACGTGCGCGACGCCGCGATGATTGCCGCCGCCCAAAAAGTGGAACATTACGAGATCGCCACTTACGGCACGCTGCGGACCTATGCGGAGATGCTCGGCCACGACGATCAGGCAGATCTTTTGCAGGAAACACTCGACGAGGAAAAGGACACCGATGAAAACCTGACGGAACTAGCCATCAGTTGCGTGAATCTCGAGGCGGAAGAAGGCGAAGAAGAGGAGGATGATGAGGCCGAAGAATCCAACGAGGAGAAGGCGCAGCCAGCCAAAGGAAAACGTTGAAAATTGCGCTTCCGGACTGACGCAAGTTCCACCTCCAATTTGCCACAGGCGTTCCGAAGACATTTGGAACGCCTGTTTTTATTTTAATCGCATGAGCGACTAGAACTCTTTGACCGTACCACCGCTGCCCATATTCTCCTTTCAAATTTATTGATTCCTCGAAAAATATCCCTTGACCCTCACGTAACGTCATTCTTGAAAGTGCCGAGGAACGGTGGGGGGCGGTGTTCATCTCCGCCGGTTAAAAACGATGGGTTATACGGTCAAACAAGTAGCCGCGATGTCCGGTGTCAGCGTGCGGGCGCTTCATTTTTATGATGAAACGTCGCTACTGAAGCCGGCGTATGTGGGCGCGAATGGCTACCGGTATTACGAAGAGCCGCAGCTTCTGAAGCTGCAGCAGATCTTGTTTTATCGGGAGCTGGGATTCGAACTGAAGCGGATTAAACGAATCCTCGGCCGTCGCGACTTCGAGAAGGTCGCGGCGCTGGCATCGCATCGGAAGGTTTTAGAGAAGAACCTGGAGCGGACGCGGCGGTTGATTGAGACCATCGATCAAACCATCGAGCACTTGAAAGGAATCAGGAAAATGAAGAGCGAAGAGATGTTTGCGGGCTTCAGTGTAGCAGCGGGCGCGGGGCGTTCGGGCGAGCGGGTAAAATTGGGGGAGGAGCCGATCGATTGCAAGGTGTCCGGCAAGGATACGAAGGGGGCGCTGTGCATTTTCGAGTTTACCGGGAGCGGCGGCGGGCCGCGTGCCGCGCACCTGGAAGAGGATGAGTGGATTTATGTGGTGGAAGGGGAGTTTGATTTTGTCGTCGGCACGAAACGGATTCGGTTGGGACAAGGGGAATCAATCTTTATCCCGCGGAACACTTCGCACGTTTGGGCCACCGCGAACGGGAAGGCGGGGAAGATCATTAATGTGTATCAGCCGGCGGGAAGGTTGGAGGAGTTTTTCGCTTCGGTGACTGGGTTTAAGGATTTGCCGACGCTCGAGCAGGTGCGGAACAAGAGCATCGGGGAGAAGCAGTTGAAATCGCTGCACAATTTTTTTGCGTCCTACGGGATGGATTTGCAGGGGCCGCCGCTGGGGTATTAAAACGGCCAGCTTGCCTGAACTGACGGGCAGCTCCGTTCTCAGCGGGGAATGCCTGCGATTCCTTCGAGAAGCCAGGCGCGTGCCTCTGTCCTCTCTACGCTGTCGAAGTAACGGATCTTCGCGGCGGTGAATGGCTTGCAGAACACGCTCATGCCTTCTTCCCATTTCTTGTCTCCGAGCATGGCCAGACGTTCGATGTCTGAAAAGTGCTTGAGATCGAACTTAAGGTCATCCCAGAGAGCGCTTCCTTTCCAGCCGTGGAAATCGTCCATTTCGAATAAGACTCGGAGCTTGCCCTTCTGCTTTACGATTCGGTCAAACTCCGGCACGAAGCGCTGATAATCTTCATGGGCCAGTTTGCCGCTGACCCGAACTTCAAGGATAGCGCCGCCATTCTCTTCCGTGAGCTGAATTGCCATAGTTATGGTTTCTTTTTGCGTGAGATGATTTCAACCGGCATTTCATTGGGGCGGAACTTCCGCCGCAAGGAACCGACCGCCGACGCGCTTCCGAACGCGGGGCAGGCTTGTGTCAAGAATCCGCTGGTCAGACTATCGGCGCTACTGGCAGAGTTGACAGGCTCTCTGCACGCAAAGGCTGAAATTATACGCGCGCCGTCTCGCGTCAATTTAGCGAATCTCATTCATCGAAGGCGCGAAGGCGAACCATCGGACCGGGTCTTATGAGGTTTGGCCCGCTCTCTGATGGTTAAGGAGCAAGCAGCGAACGACGAAAGCAGATTTACAAGTTCCCTTTCACATCCGTTTTGGAATGCCCCAGCCTTATTTGCGCGTTGTCAGTCACGCCCGAGTTTCGCACTATGCCCGCGACAATGGGAACAGTCGGCGAAAACTTGCGCGCGGGGCGGGAGCACTCCAAACGCACGCTTCGAGAGATGTCCGAGCAAACGAAAATCCGCTCGGACCATCTTGAAGCGCTGGAAAACGGAAATTACGAAGTATTTTCCGCGCCTGTTTACATCCGTGGATTTGTCCGAAGCTACGCCGCGGCCCTCCGCCTAAACGTTGCCGAGGTGCTGGCTCAACTCGACGAGGAGCTTGGTCAAACGCAACGCTTCAAGGAACATCCGCGGCTCGGCAACGAATCAAAAGGCGTGGTCGATCTCGTCATGCTCCATTTGTCCAAAATTAACTGGTCGGTCGCCTTGCCGCTGCTTCTTCTTGCCTTGATCCTTCTCATCGCCGTTTTCAGCTATCGCATTTACAAACATGCGCAGAGCAGCGATCCGCTCAAAGAACTCGGACCGGGTTTGTACCAATCCCATTCGGGCGGAGAAACATTGCCTATCCCGGCCAGCACGAACAAATAGGAGGCGGAGGCCTCTATTGGGACGGCGGATTGGGCGTGATTACTCGATAAAATGCATCTTTCGAAGCCGCATTGGTGTCGCGCAGATTCACTGTGGCTTCCACCAGCGCGGAGTTGGTGCTGATCGGGAACCAGTTCGAAAGGTTGCTTGAAGTTTCGACGACGAAGGATTGACTGCGCGCGAGCAGCAGTTGGAAATCGGCCTGGCCTTGCGCCAGATGAATGATTGCGTGCGTTCCGAGGTTGAGTCTGGCGAGGGCCGGAGAATCGATGCTGGCGAAGGCCGCGTCAAAGCCGGGCAGGACGGTCGTGTGTTCCTTGAGAACCGCCTCCAATGAAAAGGGATTCAGTCCGAGCAATTGCAGGACGGTCGGGGCGAGTTGTTGGGTTTTCACCGGGACTTTGATCGTTTGCGGCGCCAACTTTGGATTGGAAATGATGATCGGCACGTTGAGGTCTTGTTCCGAATAACCGCCGTGCTCCGCGATTTTTCCACCTGAACCGCTGAAGATCGTGCCGGGCACGCCAATGGCGATCACGTCCGGGGTTCGAGAGTCTCGGGTTGGATCGGGGTAGCGCGAAGTGATCGTCTCGTTGGCGAGAACGTCCTGAAGTGAAAGATTTGTCCGGTTTTGCAGGAGCAACGATTGCGCGGCGGCGGCCTGACTCTGATCTTCAAGCCACAGCAACACGGCGTTGTCGCCGCTCGTGAAGAGGACATTCATTTCGGATTGCAGCAGGCTCGAAACAAAGCCCGACGGGACAAAGTTGAGGTGCGCCGGATCAATCGGTGATTGGCCGTGCTTGGCCGTGAGCACGATGTAAGTGGTCTGATCAAGATTTTGCGCTTTGAGCTCTGAGAGGAGCCGCTGCAGCGATGCATCGGTGTGATTTAACGCTTCCACGAGAAGGGCGCTCGGCGTGCCGCTGCCGTCCAAATAACCGCCCGGACCCGCGAGGTCCCCACTTTCGGTTTTTCCCTGCGCGTTCTTATTTGTCTTTAAACGTTGCGCGACGCTCACGGCCTGGAAATTCATTCCGAAAATCGCGGGCACGCCCACGTGATTCGAGCGGGTGTGATCGTAGCCATCGATTTCGTTGAGGATCGCCTGCACTTTCCCATCGTCATAGGCCTCTGTCAGGGCGAGGCTTTTCGTCGTAGTTACGCCGAACTGATTCAGCGCGGCGATTTCGGGAATATACAAATCGTCGATGCCCGCGCCGGACGGGCCGAGTACGATCTCATCGGAAAGATGTTTATCGCTCCAGGCCGTCCGGTATCCAGCGGCCTTGATGACTTCAAAAATCGTGTTCACGCGGAGGTAATTATGCGGATAGACGGGCGCATTCCCACGCGCGGGATCGAGCGGCAAACGGAAAACATCGATTCCTCCGCCGCCATCCGGCGCGTTTGGATCAATATCCACCGTTTCGTCGAAGGTTACTGGGGAGCCAGTCGGACCCGATGTGATGCCGGGCGGATAAAGGCTGTGGTCGTAACTGACGTCAAAATAAACTCCGGTCGTCGCCGGGCTTCCGCCGGTCGCTATCGCGAGCATGCCCGGAAAAGAATCCGCTGGTTCAGCGCAAGCGGCGCGCGTGTAATTGACTCCCTGGGCGGTGAGTGATGCCAGGGCCGAATTCGAGTTCGCTTTGACGTAGCGGGCCACATCCTGAGCGTGCAGGCCATCGATGCTGATCAACAAGATTCTGGCGGGAGGTTCGCCGGCAAAGGATGGGTAAGCTGCCGCGAACAAAGACAGCGCGGAGCAGAGAAACATACGCGCGCGGGCGATCCGGTGTGACATCGCGCGAATATAAGCCACGAAACCGGGCGATCAAGCGAGGCGCCTTCTTCGTCCAGGGGAACTCAATTATTCTCCCGAAGCCCTTCCGTGTGCCCAATATTTTTGACCGGTCGGAAGATTTCAAGGACTTCCTCGAGCAATCCGCTGTCGATCGGTTCCTCGAGCCAGCGCGCCCAATTCCGGATATTCCCGGGATTCGCCGAACCCGCAATGGTCGTGGTGATGTCCGGGTTCGCGCACGAGAACTGCAGCGCGAGCTTCGCGATATCCGTCCCTCTGGCCGCGCAAATCGCGGCGGCTGTTCGCGCGGCCGCTTTGACCTCTTCCGGTTCCTTGAGCCACGCCGGCAAGGGTGCTTTGGTGAGGAGACGCGCGCTGAACGGGCCGGCATTCATGATCCCCACACCTTTGCTCTTCAGATAAGGAACCGTTTCATCGGCAAAGCGTGTATTCTGCAACGTGTACTGGTTGTAGCTCAAGACGCAATCGACTTCCGTTTGGTCGCAAATGAAACGGAAGACCTTCTGGGGATATCCGCTGAAACCGATGAAGCGCACCTTGCCTTGTTTTTGAATTTTCTGGAGCGCCGGAATGGTTTCATCGACGATCTGTTGCATGGGCACAAATTCGATGTCGTGACACAACATAATATCGAGGTGATCCGTGCCGAGCCGGTGCAAACTCACATCCACGCTCTCAGCGACCCGCCTGGCAGAGAAATCGAAATGAGCGAGATCGTAGCGGCCCAGCTTTGTGCAAAGGAGGTAACTCTCGCGCGGCACATCACGCAACGCGATACCCAGCAGGACTTCGCTCATCCCGCGGCCATAAAAAGGGGAGGTGTCGATAAAGTTCAGGCCGCAATCCAGAGCGACTCGAACGGAGCGTAGAGCTTCCTCGAGGTTCACCCGGCGGAATTCCTGTCCAAGTGAAGACGCGCCGAAACTCAGGATGGGCAGCTTCAAACCGGTTTTTCCCAGAACACGTTTTTCCACGCGCTTTTTTATCTTCGCTCAGCCCTTTGGCAGCAAGGAAAGTTTGCTGCCTCGTAGAGAAATCACGATTCAGCGCTAATCGAGGTTCCCTTCATTTCTGTTTGCGCGGACGAGCCTTCATGGGTGAACTTTGCGCCTCCTGCAATGCCGAGACCCGCGCAAATGCTTGCCGCTCTGGATCAGAAATACGTCTGGCATCCCTTTACCCAGATGAAGGATTGGCTCCAAACCGAGTCAATCGTGATCGTTCGCGCCCAAGGGGCAAATCTCTGGGATGCGAAAGGACGACGTTATCTGGACGCGAATTCTTCGATCTGGACGAACCTGCACGGACATGGCAACGCGCGGATCAATTCCGCCATCAAGCGTCAGCTCGGAAAAGTCGCCCATTCTTCCGCCCTAGGCCTGGCTAATGAACCGGCGTCGCTGCTCGCGGAGCGACTGATCCGCGCGGCGAATGGACGGAAGAAGCCGATTGCCGGTGGGGAAGGGCTCTCGAAAGTCTTTTTCTCGGACGATGGTTCGACCGCCATGGAAGTGGCACTGAAACTATCCTACGAATATTGGCGGCGGAATGGCGTGGCCAATCCACGCTTCCTTTCGTTGCAGGGTGCGTATCACGGGGACACGGTGGGTGCGGTAAGCCTCGGCCATATCGATCTCTTTCACAAAGCCTATGGCGGCCTTCTTTTCGGGACGGATTCGGTTATGGCGCCTTATTGTTACCGTTGCCCATTCAACCGCGCCAAACCGGAGCGCACCGATGCTCGCACTTACCGGAAGTGCAATTGGGAATGCACCCGCGAAGTGGAGCGGAAGTTTGTGGACGCCAACAAACAAGGCCGGCGCATTACCGGTTTTGTCGTCGAACCGTTGATGCAGGGCGCGGCCGGCATGATTCCCCAGCCGGATGGGTGGCTCACGCGCGTCGCCCAAATTGCCAAAGCATATCGCGCCCATTTGATCGCGGACGAAATCATGACGGCGTTTGGCCGCGCCTCACTTCCGGACAAAAAAAGCAGCCCGCTTTTCGCGACGCAAAAAGAACAAGTAATGCCGGATTTTCTCGCGCTGGCCAAGGGACTCACCGGCGGCTATTTGCCGCTGGCTGCAACTTTGACGAGCCAGGCTGTATTCGACGCCTTTCTTGGAGAATACGAACAGTTCAAGACGTTTTTTCACGGTCACAGCTATTCCGCCAATCAACTCGGCTGCGCCGCGGCCCTGGCCAGTCTGGATTTGCTCCAAAGCCCTGAATCGAAAGCCGCGCGGAGGAAGCTCGCGGCAGAGATGGCGGCGGGTCTGCAAGAGCTTTGGCAACTTTCACGCGTCGGAGACATCCGCCAAGTCGGATCAATCGCCGGAATCGAATTAGTGCGCGACTGGCGCACACGCGAACCCTTTGATCTCCGGGAGCGTGCCGGGATTCGCGTCTGCGAAGCGATGGCCAAGCGCGGGGTTCTCACCCGCCCAATTGGCAACGTGATCGTCCTGATGCCGCCTTACTGCACAACCGCGCGGCAGCTAGGTGGAATGATCCAGGCAATGCAGGAAGCAATTGAGGAAACATTCGGCCCCTGATGTCTTGATTGTGCTGCCCGAAATCGATCTCGGGAACCTCCAAGAAGTCAATGATAGGCCTCCGGCGCTCAGCGGTTCAAGATAAAGGGGCCCGCCGAACAGTTTCACGAGGAAGCTTAGACTAAGACCTCCGTCCCGATTTAGATGTCAAAAAACAAGGTAAAAGAGTTTCGGAGTTTCAGGTTTCGAGTTTCGAGCCCACGTTTCGGAGCGCACCGTTTTTCGCATGCGTGAGGGTAATTCGAGTTGGATTTTCGCGCAAACATCAGGAAACCAAAGAATTACGGGCGAGGAAACTGGCTCGCGCGGGATGTGTAAGGAGTGGTCAGGCGACGCAACGGAATGGTGCGACGGCCACGTCCAAGGCAGAGCGCAGATGTTGTGTTTAAGTCATCGGGGAGGAAGGATGCGGCCGGGACCACAGCATTTCTCCGCGATGACATCCGGGTTGGAGATGTCATGGGCTTACTTTGGTGAAATGGTTTAGAAGGCAAGAGGTTTTGGCGGCGTGAGGGACAACGTGACAGGTAATCCCGAGAAGCCGGGAACAACTCCGTTGCGATATGCATCAAACCAGGTGTTGACGACCAATCTCGTCATCCCCGTTTTCCCCGAACGGGAGCCGGAACAGCCGATGCGCTGGATGCAAAGAAAGAGTCACACTCGAATTCCTCAGACCGCGTTGCAAAATAAGGCGGTGCGGGAATTCAAAACCGAAAGCCAAAAGCAGATCACACTTATGAAACGAACGACATGGGTAAAAACTCTCGTTGTCTCTCTCCTCGGAATAGGGCTCGCCACAACTGCGATTCCTAACGCAATTGCCGCAAGCGGACCCGGTAGCGGCGGCGGCGGTGCAGGCGGGGGAGGAGGAGGCGGCGGCGGCGGGGGAGGTGGTGGTGGAGGCGGAGGCCTGTCAGCAATCATCAATGTTCTCCGGGGGCCATGGGAATCGCTCATCGGGAACAACGTTGTCACCATGACCTTCAACAACAACGGCACCTTTAGCGCTACCATTCAGACTCCCTCAGGAGCGATCTCGAGCGATGCCGGCACCTGGACCCTTACGGCTGCGTCGGCTCCGGCGCCATTCGCCAACCCGCAAGGAGACCTTGAGCTGGTTGACAGCCAGGGGGTCGTCTTCCTCGCGGGCGATGTGCTGCTCATAAAAATGGACCAATTGGCCATCTTAGACGCGGTCGGCAGTGTGACTGGCGGGCCGCAAATTGGAGAACTCATCCTCACAAAAATGACGCCCTAAACAGGCGGGAGGCCGGAGACGCCCAGTGCTTGCGCAGCGACGACCAGACGGGCGAGAGTGATCATCCCACCGCCGCAGTCGGACAGGCGCTAAGGCTTTTTGGTTGGACGAGGCGTTTTTACAGACACGTCTTCCCACGTTCCAACTCAGTTCTCCGGAATCGGCGCGTCGGCTCGTTCGGTGTCCCACACCATCCCGGTAATCCACCAGCGTGTACCATCCCAATATAGGTGGTAGTAATTAACATATCGGTCGCGAATCGGTCCGTCAGGCGTATCTCGAGCAGCGGCCACGCTGCGGACTTGTCGCACCCGCTCGGACCGCCGTCGCCCGCAGGCCAGCACTACTGCACAATTCCACATTTTACCGATGAGAGTCCTTGCAATAAAACTTAATAACATCTCAAAAGACGTGAAACTCAGCGGCAAACGCGGCTTGCGGCAACTCCCGATTGCGAGATACCCTCGCGTCATATTAGCCATGAGAACATCTACCGCTTTTCTTTTCTCGACATTCGTGCTCACCGGCGCGTCGCTATTCGCCGCAGATACCGATCCGAAAGCGGGTGTCGCCGACGCCACCAAAAAACTGGCCGATCTGGCCAGCTACGCCTGGAAAACGACCACGCGAAACCAGGGAGGCGGCGCATTCGGCGGAAACAGTTCGGTCAGAGGCAAAGCTGAGAAGGGCGGTTACACCTGGGTGTCGTCGAGCTCGCCCCAACCAACTCTCGAATTCGCCCGCAAAGAAGGAAAAGCCGCTGTGCTGCTCGAAGACACCTGGATGACGTTGGATCAGGCGAGTGCCCGGAGGGCTTCAGGTAGCCGCAATGCGGGGCCGTTCGGCGGAGGCTTTAATGAGCCGGCCATCACCGATTTCAAGTTACCGACCGCCCAGGTTCAGGAATTGCTTACCAGGCTCACGAATTTCAAGAGGGAGGGCGAAGTGGTTACAGCGGACCTTCCCGCAGAAAGAGTGAGTGAGTTAATGAACCCGGCCGGCGGTCGCGGTGGACGTGGCGGCGCTCGAGGTGGCTTTGGCGGCCCATTGCAAGATCCGAAAGGCACAGTCATCTTTCAGTTGAAGGACGGTTTGCTCGCCGAATACATCGTGACTTTGAGCGGCACGCGAGAAATCCGCGGCAACACCGATCAGATCTCTCGGACTACGACCACGATATTCTCGGATATCGGCACAACCAAGATCGCGCTCGCCGCTGATGCGAAGGAAATCGTTGATACGCTCGTCGCTGGCGGCACCCCGAATGTTTTTGTTCCAGAACCAGGCTTTAAAAAGCTCTTTAATGGCCACGATCTCGCCGGTTGGGCAGGC
>DASYTB010000578.1:0-4044 GCA_036002705.1 Verrucomicrobiia bacterium | reverse complement strand
GCGCCTGATCACGCAAGCGGGAGAGAACTTCGGGATCTTTGAGCCGGTCTTCCTCGTTGAGGAGCTCGTGGACCTTCGGCATGAAGACGCGCTCTGGAAAAACGAAAGCGTTTCGGTAACCAAAGATCGCCTGGAGCTGTTCAATGGGCCGCAATGCGCCCCACATGCCCGCGCCGAGCCCGACAAAGCACACGGGACGATGTTCGAAGCTTTCGGGGAACTTCAGCATGTCGATGAAATACTTCAGGATGCCGGGAATACTGCCATTGTATTCCGGCGAAACAACGATGAGGCCGGTTGCTTCCAGAATGCCTTCGGCAAACGGCTTGAATGACGCCGGCTTGTGCGCATACGCGGTCCGTTCGAAAATTTCGGACGGAAGGAACGCAAGGTCCAGCACCTTGAGCGGAACTTTGAGCTCGGAATAAATCTCTTCGACGTGAGCGCAGATTTTTCGCGTATTGCTCCCCGGCCGATTCGTCCCCACCAGCAATGTCATCATGGCGCGAGAGTATCGACGGCCAAATCAGTCGCAAGAGAATCCAAAGAGCGAGGCGAGGCGGCCCTTCAAGTTCTGACGAAGGTATGCTGCACAAAATAAGCGGCCGCCTGGGAGCGGCGGGTCATCTGCAGTTTGTCGAGAATGTTGCTGAAGTAATTCTTGATGGTTTTGTCGCTCAGCCCCATGGCGGCGGCAATCTCTTTGTTGGTCTTGCCCTCGGCAACGAGCGCGAGAACGCGCCGTTCCTGCGCCGAGAGCAACGTGAGTTTATTTCCAGTGGGATTTTGCACGAGCGATTGAACTTTCCCAAAAACTCGGCCCGTCACCGCGGGATCAAGCACCGATTGCCCCGCCGCCACTTTTTCGATGGCGGAAACCAGTGCCTCCCGATTCACCTCTTTGAGCAGATAACCATCCGCCCCCGCAGAAATAGCTTCGATCACGATATTGTCATCCGCGAAGGAGGTGAGCACGAGCACTCGAATTTCATGATCCAGCTTCTGAATTTCGCGGCAGACATCAAAGCCACTTTCATCCCCCAAACGAACGTCCAACAAAACGACGTCCGGCAGCAGCCGTTTCGTTTCTTCGATGGCTTGAGAAACACTCGAGGCCGCGCCAACCACTTCGACGGACGGAACACTGCTGAGCAAGGTGCCAAGGCCGACTCGGACGACCTCGTGGTCATCAACGATCAATACGCGGACGGGATTCATTTGTGGAGAAATGCTGTTTTTGACGCGGAATGTCTAGCAGGATTCGAGTTCCGTGCCCTTCTTCCGAGGAAATAGAGAAGTTCGCCCCTAGGTTCTCGGCCCGTTTGGCCATATTTCTCAATCCAAATCCCTTCGCTTCCGCCGATTTCACATCAAAGCCGCGACCGTCATCCTCAACGCCGAATTTTATCCTTTCATCGCGCACTTCAAGGTTGAAGGTAGTCGTCTGGGCGGAACCGTGCCGGATACTGTTGCTCATCGCCTCGCGCGCGATGTGGACAAGTTCGGTGGCCTGAACCGGCGTCAGCGCGGCGAGAGCATCGTCATCAATGCTTAAACGAATGCGATTGGATTGATCGTGCCCGAGCGCGAGCGCCAGGGATTTTAGCGCCGTTCGGAATTCGCGGGGTTGAATCGCATTAGTTTCAAGCCCGAGCACCACACTCCGCAACTCTCCAATCACAGCATTGACATCCATCCGCGCGGCCCGAAGCCGCGCCTGGATTTTCCCCGGTTCCGCCATGACGGCCTGGGCGCAATCGTCAATATTCAAGCCGAGAGCGTAAATCGATTGAATAATGCGATCATGGAGGTCGCGCCCAAGGCGTTCGCGAGATTCGTCCAGTCGCTGCAGTTCTCTTTCGACATCAGCGACGCGGTTCGCTTCGGCTTCCTTCAGCGCACTAATGCGTGTGCCGGTTCTGCGTGCGTGCCAAATGGTCAGGCCGGCGATCAAAAAAGCGCAGATTGTTATGCCGATCCAGAGAACCGAAGATCGCGCGGGCGCGGCGGGGGCAGACGGTTTTGGCGCTGCCAGCACAATAACAGCCGCGCTGGAGTTGAGCCAAAGAACCGGCCCGGTTTGTTCGCGCAATTCCGAAGGAGGAATACTCCAGGCGCCGGTCACCCTGACGCGGGAGCCGCGGTGAAGCTCTGGCCAACCATTCGTCTTCACCACGGCGGTCAGCAGTTCGTTCGCCGATTCGATGCGGAGCAGAAGCAAGTCCTTTTCGGCGCCGCGAACGTTTTCAAGAGTTCCTTCCGTGCTGACGTATTGCCCGGATGGAGATTTGGAGAGCAGCTCTTTGACCGCCAGTGGCAGAGGGTCGGGAACTGGTTTGGAGCCTTTCTTTTGCGAGAGCGCGTTTTGCAGGCGCGGATTGGTGGTCAAGTCGCGCACAAAACCGGCCGCCTCCACCAGATCTCCTGGGTGAACGGCCTCGCCCGCGTTCGGGGCGGGAGAAAGGTGGATCGCGCCCGTTTGATCCTGAAGAAAAAAAGCTTCGCCCGGCCATGACACTGTCACGGTTCCCTCGATGCGGATCCTGTGGTCCAGTGCTCCATCAGGAGAGAACCAAACCAGGTTGCGGATCGGCCGAAGCGGCCTTGGAAGAGAATCGACTCCGGAAGACCGGACCTGCAAATGTTCAGGCGTGGAAAGGAACAGAGCAAATCCAGTCAAATGGCTGTCCTTGTAAAGAGTTCCGGCGACGCCTTTCACGCGGACGGTCGTATCCACGAGATTTGTCGGTTCCCGGTCGAAGCCAAAGGCAAGAACCGTGGCGGAACTGCCACCCGTCCAGAGTTGAAAGGTCAGGAGCGAGTCGGTGAAAGAAGAGCTCTGCACGACCCCCTCGATCTGCACCAGTTGGCAGTCAAAACGGCCGGTGTTGAGTTCTTCGATCGAGATTCGTTTGGGAGTGACGTTCCCGCGTTTGCCGGTTCTCTGAAAGGTTGCCCACTGCACGATCGGCGAGAATCTGCCGCTGCCGGTGGATCCCTGGACCTCGACGATTTCTCCAAAGCTCAGCTCTTTAGGCCATGGAGACGGCGATACGTACACTCCGGCGGTTTCATCCTGGATAAAGCAAAGCTGGCTCGCTGGGATGTAACAGGTTACAGCCCCTCTCAACCGCACGGGCCGATTTTGATTCGCCTCTGTGGGAGAGAGTTTGAGGACGCTGCTGCAGTTCGTGATGGGATTCACCCCTTGTGAAAAGAGAGCCCGCTGCGCCAAAAATGGAGAGCATAATAAAAGAAGGACCAGCGCTTTCCCGCGAAAGGCGGCAGCGACACGGAACACCGAAAATGGCGGCAGATTAACGATTATGTTCTAAGCGGAAGTTATGCCGTGGCCTTTAATGAGAAAAGGACGAATATTGGGAAGGAATCCGTTGCCGCTATGGCGTACGACTGAGAGGTGTCAGGCATCTCATTTCTGATACGGCAAGCTAGATGCTTTTGTCCCTACCTGACCAGGCTTTGGCGTCGGCAACCTTTGGTGCAGCCATGAGCGATTTACGCCCAGCCGTGCAGGAACCATGCGAATCGAAATCCAACGGGATCGTCAGCCCAGGAGAGATGGCTTTACGCTTGCCGAGACTGTCATCGCCTCGGCAATTGTGGCGCTCATGGTCATGGCTAATTTAGCGGCGGTGTATAACATGCGCATTCTCAGTGAGAAAGACTCTGAGCGCGGCATCGTAAGCGGTTTCATGCAGCATTACATGGAACTGGTGAAAGCCCTTCCTTTTGATCAGGTTATGCCGAATCAGCCGATTTCTGGTTTATACTCCGGCGCCAGTGGCACGCCACGGATCACTCTGCCTGCGGGCAGTGATTGGGTGAACATCACGCAAGTAAGTTTCCAGGCATTCCATCCAGCTTTGATCTGGATCACCAATCGGCACCCTCAAATGAAAGTTCTCATTGAGATAGCGAATGTCGCCGGCGCAGCCCATGACAAACACATTTCCATGGAGGTCCAATGGGACGCCCCATTACAAGTCGGTCCACGTCTTTCTCAACGTCTGGATTTGTTTCGGG
>DASYTB010000577.1:0-5044 GCA_036002705.1 Verrucomicrobiia bacterium | reverse complement strand
ACTCGAACATTATCTAACCGTCAGCGCACTGCTGTTCTCGCTCGGATTGCTGGGAGTTCTAATTCGTCGGAACCTGCTGGTGATCTATATGAGTCTGGAGTTGATGTTAAACGCGGCAAATCTGGCTTTTGTCGCCATGTCTCGTTTCAGCAACAACCTGAGCGGCCAGGTAATGGTGTTCTTTATTATCACCGTTGCCGCGGCGGAAGTAGCCGTCGGCCTCGCGCTTATTGTCGCGCTGTATCGCAAGCATCAGACGGCTCATGTCGAAGACTTGACCTCGATGAAGCAGTAGGGCTGCCATGGAATATATTACCTTTTTAATTTTATTTCTTCCCTTGGCCGCCGCGGGGATAATTACGCTTTTTACTCAGAAGCTTCCGGCGGCCTCGGCACGAATCTCTATAGCCGCGATTGCCTTTTCCTTCCTTCTCAGCCTTCTCGTTTATGGCCGCTTAGGGAATGCGCCGGCGATGCCAGTGCCCGGCATCAACTGGTTTTCAGTGGGAAATCTTAAAGTCGAGATTGGATTTCTCGTAGATCACCTGAGTGTTTTAATGCTGCTGGTTGTGACGGGGGTGGGTTTAATGATCCATATTTACTCCTATGGGTATATGCACGGCGATCCGGGCTTCAGCCGATTTTTCGCCTCCTTAAGCCTGTTTACGTTTTCGATGCTCGGGATCGTGTTCGCGACGAACTTTTTTCAGATGTTTGTTTTCTGGGAACTGGTTGGCGTTTCAAGCTATCTGTTGATCGGGTACTGGTTTGAAAAGCCGTCCGCCGCCGATGCCGGCAAGAAGGCTTTCATCGCGAACCGGATCGGTGATTTCGGATTTTTGCTCGGAATTATTAGCCTCTGGACGCTCCTGGGCAGCGTTCGGTTCGATGAACTGCAACAGGCAATCACCGCGAATAAGAATGCGCTCGGAATTGGTGCCTCACTCGTTGGCTTTCTCATCTTTATGGGAGCCATGGGAAAATCGGCGCAATTCCCGTTGCATGTTTGGTTGCCCGACGCGATGGAAGGCCCGACTCCAGTGAGCGCCCTGATTCACGCGGCGACCATGGTCGCGGCGGGCGTTTATATGCTGACGCGGGTCTTCTTCATTTATAGCGCCACGCCCGGCTGGCCGCATAGGCTTTCATTCCTGGACGGAGTTACCGCGCTCGGAATCGTAGCCTGGATTGGCGGAATTACCTCGTTGCTCGCGGCGCTTATCGCGGTTCAACAGAATGATATTAAGCGCATTCTGGCCTACTCGACGCTCTCGCAGCTCGGCTACATGATCATGTCCGTCGGTCTGAATGGCACTACCCCCGCCATGTATCACCTGACGACGCACGCTTTTTTCAAAGCATTGCTCTTCCTCGGTGCCGGGTCAGTGATTCACGGGATGCACCACGAACAGGACATCTGGAAGATGGGCGCGCTGCGCAAGAAAATGCCCACGACCTTTTGGACCTTTCTGTTCGCCACGCTGGCGCTCGCGGGGGTGTGGCCGCTGAGCGGTTTCTATAGCAAAGACGAGATCCTCGGAAACGCGGTCGGACACAATCCGGTTTTGTTTGGGATTGCCGCCCTCGTGGCTGTGCTGACGACTTTCTACATGTTCCGGCTTGTTTTTGTGGTTTTCTATGCGCCGGAGAAGTCGCGCGAAGCGGCACATGCTCACGAATCGCCGGCGGTCATGACGGCCCCGCTCTTGTTGCTCGTGATCCCGGCCATCGGCGCGGGGTTCTTCGGCATCGATTACTACATCAACACCGGTGGCGGGCATGAACCGGCCGAACTCCACGGTTTTTCCTCCCAATTGCTCGCGCCCTTCACCCATGCTCCTCTGGGCGCATTATTTGGGCTGGGAGCGGTTATTTTCGGCTTTAGCGCCGCGTGGGGTATTTACTACCGAGCGACGGGAGATCCGATTCCAGTTTATCTACCGCGAGTTTCGCGGGCCATGCGCAACCGTTTCTACTTCGATGAATTTTATGCGTCTTTTATTTCACTAACGCACGAGAATTTGAGCAAGGTAGCGGCTACTGTTGATCGCTGGATCGTTGGTGGAGTGGTCGTAAAAGGGCTGCAAGGGACGACCGATCTCTTCGGACGCGGTCTGCGGCTCGTTCAAACAGGAAACCTGCAAACTTATGCCTTCTTAATTGTGATTGGGTTTGCGGCGCTACTTTACTTCTTTCTGAGGCCCTAAACATGCCCAACGCTCTTTCACTCACGATTCTTTTGCCGCTTTTGGGAGCGCTGGGCATAGGGTTTACGCCCGCCAACTACCGCTTCCTGATTCGACTCATCGCGCTCGCCGCCACTGGCCTTGCCTTGATCTGCGGGCTCGTGGTTTTTCTCTCGTTTGATCCGGCATCGGCTGGCTATCAATTTAAGCAAGCTGTTTCATGGGTGGAAGCCCTGGGCATTCAATACAAAGTGGGGGTGGATGGAATTAACGTTGGGCTAATATTCATGGGAACGATTGTCGCCTTCGCGGCGACATGCATGTCCTATCTTATCACGGAGCGGGTGAAAGAGTTCTACCTGTTGCTCCTTGTCATGGTCAGCGGAATTCTAGGCGCGTTCGCTTCGTTAGATATATTCTTTTTCTTTTTTTTCCACGAACTCGCGTTGATACCTACGTTCATCATGATCGGGGTCTGGGGACGAGGCGAGAATAAGAATTACGCGACATTTAATATTACTCTTTATCTGAGCGCCGGCGCGCTTATTACCTTGATCGGGTTGACGGCCCTATATCTGAGCGGCAATCCGCGGACGTTCGATGTCGAACAGCTCACGGCGCAGTTTCAGCAGAATCCTCTGCCTTTCGGAACTCAGAACCTCATCTTTCCGTTCCTGCTTTTCGGGTTCGGGATTCTGGTTTCGCTTTGGCCTTTTCATAGTTGGGCACCCCTCGGTTACGGTGCCGCGCCGACGCCCACAGCGATGCTGCACGCCGGCGTGCTGAAGAAGTTTGGGCTTTATGGGCTGCTTCGGATCGCCCTTCCATTAATGCCGCAAGCGGTGCAGTCGTGGACGCATGTCATTGCCTATCTCTGCCTGGGCAACATTGTTTATAACGGGTTTGTGGCCATGCGGCAGCGCGATCTTAATCAGCTCATTGGTAACTCGAGCGTGGCGCATATGGGTTTTGTTTTTCTCGGACTCGCCAGTCTCAATTTGGTGGGTGTCACCGGCGCGGTTGTCATTATGGTGGCGCATGGTTTGCTCGCGGCCCTCTCGTTCGCGATTTCCGGCCACTTCTACAAACAGGCGGGCACGCTGGATATGGACCGGATGGGCGGCTACCTCCAGCGCATGCCTTTTGTTGGAAGCGCTTTTGTGGTGGCGGCCATGGCTGGCTGCGGTTTGCCTGGTTTCGCGAACTTTATCGGCGAAGCCATGACGCTCTTTGGCGCCTATCAACAGATGTCGTTAATTGTGTCGTTCGCGGTTTGGGGCGGGTTAGTTATCGGAGCGGTTTATATGTTGCGCGCGGTTCGGGATATCCTGCACGGACCGATTGGATCCGCGGTGGAGTTGCCCGCTCTGTCGGACGCGCAGGGTTGGTGGCGAAAACTCCCGTTTGCCTTGCTCTTCGTTACCCTCTTTGCATTTGGCGTCTGGCCGCGAAGCTTAACGGACAAAATCCAGCCGAGCGCGGAACGGATCGTGGCCATGGCGACGGCAAAAGCCCCGCCTGCGGCTCCCGCGGTTAAAGTGGCGCAAACCGAGGCGATTATTCATCCGTGAACGCACAACTAACCATTATCGAAATCGCGGTGATCCTCACCGGTCTGGTTTTGCTGCTTATTGACCTCTGGATTCCGCCTTCGCAACGCCGGCAACTAGGCTATGCCGCTGCCGCAGTTGTCGCGCTGGTTCTTATCGGCAGTTTTGGCTGGCACCCGGACGGCCCGCGCTACGCGTTTAATAACTCCTATGTGCTCGACCCGCTCGCGCTCTACTTCAAGCGCTTCTTTCTGCTGGCGGCAGTTTTCGTGCTTCTCATGGCGGTTGATTTCGCGGACCGAATCCCCGTCGGAATCACGGAATTTTACGCCCTCATTCTTTTTGCGCTGAGTGGCATGCTCTTCGCGGCTTCGGCCAATGATTTTGTCATGCTTTTCGTTTCGCTCGAGCTGATCACCGTAACGTTTTACATCCTTACGAGTTATCAACGCTCGAAAGTGAAGTGTCTTGAAGCCGGCGTGAAATATCTGATCATCGGCGCGCTTTCGACGGGGTTCACGCTGTTTGGCATCGCACTGATTTTCGGTACGGCGCAAACAACCAACTTTTCGGAAATCCTGGCGAAAGGGGCGGCGCTGAATTCGAAGCTTTTTCTTCTGGGAATTTTCATGGTCCTGATGGGACTCGCGTTTAAAATCTCCGCTTTCCCGTTCCAAATCTGGGCGCCGGACGTTTACCAGGGCTCGCCCACGCCCGCGACGGCTTTTCTTGCGGTCGGTTCCAAAGCTGCTGGATTCGTGCTGGTGTTGCGAATTCTTTTCGGGGCTGTGCCGGGAGTCGCCAAACACTGGAACGAACTGCTGGTGGTCGTGACCTGCGTGACGATTCTCTATGGCAACCTCTGCGCGATCCCGCAACGGAATTTGAAACGGCTCCTCGGTTATTCGAGTATCGGGAATGCGGGTTATCTCCTACTCGGAATCAGCGCGGTGAACCAGGCGGGCCAATCCGCGGTTTTGTATTATTTGCTCGGCTATCTTTTCACCGTTATCGCCGCGTTCTTTGTGGTTTCCGTCATCACTCGCCACGGCGAGGACGAGGACATCAGCGTTCTCGCGGGGCTGCATCAACGTTCACCCCTGCTCGCGGCCACCCTCGCGCTGGCCATGATTTCACTCGCTGGGATTCCACCTTTGGCCGGGTTTTTTGGAAAATTCCTTTTGCTGAAATCAGTCATCGAAACGACTGCGGCAGGGAACTTTTACTGGGTGCTCATCGGCGTGACGCTCTTTGGCATCGTGGTCTCATTCTACTATTATCTCGGGGTCGTGCGGGCGATCTACTGGT
>DASYTB010000576.1:0-9865 GCA_036002705.1 Verrucomicrobiia bacterium | reverse complement strand
TACATCGCGCGGATGGAAAATCCGTGGACGCTGGCCAGTGAACGAGTTCTGCTGACCTGTCCGGAACATATGTGGGAACAGGTGGACATGCCGATCTGCGAAGGGCCGCAGGTTCTCAAGAACAACGACAAAGTTTTTCTGATCTATTCGGCCAGCGGAAGTTGGACGATGGATTACTGTCTGGGTCTGCTCGAATTCGAGAGCGGTGATCCCCTCGATGCGAGCAATTGGCAAAAGCACGGCTGCGCCTTCAGACCAACGGATGAGGTCTGGGGCCTCGGCCACTGCTCATTCGTGAAGTCCCCGGACGGAACGGAGGACTGGATCGTTTACCACGCCAAATCAAAACGGAAGAAGGGCTGGAACGATCGCAACGTTCGCGCCCAAAAGTTCGGCTGGTCCGCCGATGGGTTGCCGGATTTCGGCACCCCTATCCCGGCGGGATACCCGATGGCGATTCCTTCGGGGCAAACTCCGGTTCAGGTGGGATTGTAGTCTCGGTTTAACCCATTCCGACGCTCAGCAGGAACTCGATGTTGTTCTTGGTTTTCTTGAGCTTATTCAAGAGAAGCTCCATCGCTTCCACGGGGGGAACGCCGGTGAGCGCGCGGCGAAGCAGGACGACACGGCTGTTTTCATCCGGATGGTAGAGCAATTCCTCTTTGCGCGTGCCGGAGAGTTCGACGTTAATCGATGGGAAGATACGGCGGTCAACCAGATGGCGGTCGAGGTGAACTTCCATATTACCGGTGCCCTTGAATTCTTCGAAGATCACTTCATCCATCCTTGAGCCGGTATCGACCAGGGCGGTGGCGATAATGGTAAGGGAGCCACCTTCCTCAATATTTCGAGCAGCGCCGAAAAAGCGCTTCGGCTTGTGCAGCGCGTTGGCATCGACACCGCCGGAAAGAATTTTGCCTGAGTGCGGCTGGATGGTGTTGTAAGCGCGGGCGAGACGTGTGATGGAATCGAGCAGGATGACGACGTCCTTCTTATGCTCGACCATGCGGCGCGCTTTTTCGATGACCATCTCGGCGACCTGGACGTGCCGCTCGGGTGGTTCATCGAAGGTCGAGCTGATGACTTCGGCCGGTTTGCAGCTCCGCTCCATGTCGGTGACTTCCTCGGGACGTTCGTCAATCAACAGGATAAAGAGGTAAGCCTCCGGATTGTTTTTCAGAATCGCATTGGCGAGCTTCTGCATGAGCACGGTTTTACCCGTGCGCGGCGGCGCGACGATCAAACCGCGCGTGCCCTTCCCAATTGGGCAAACCAGGTCGAGAACGCGGGTCGAGAGTTCTTCTGGATTGGTTTCCAGGAGGAAGCGCTTGTTCGGAAATAGCGGGGTGAGATTGTCGAAATGTGTTTTTTCCTTCGCCTTCTCGGGATCTTCATTCGCGACGGCTTCGACCTTGAGGAGGGCAAAGAAGCGTTCCTTGTCCTTCGGCGGGCGAATCTGGCCGGCGATCAAATCACCGGTCTGTAAATCGAAACGCCGAATCTGGGAAGGCGAGACGTAGATATCTTCCGGACAGGGAAGATAATTGAAAGCCTGGGAACGGAGGAACCCGAAGCCTTCCGGAAGAATTTCGAGAACACCTTCGGAAAAGAGAATGCCATTCCGCTCCGCATTTTTTTGCAAAATGTGGAAAATGATCTCGTGCTTCTTCATCGTTCCCACGTTCTCGACGTGGACATCGCGGGCCATTTGCGTCAGGTCGCCCATCGACATCGCCTGAAGCTGCGCGATGTTGATTGTTCTCGGCTCGGGCAAAGGTTCCTGGGCACGCTGCGGCGGTTGATGACGCGTCTCGCCATTCTCGCGACGCTCGGGCCGATCCCCACGCTCTCCACGATCCGCGCGCTCGGTGCGGTCATTCCGATCGCCGCTCCGGTCATTGCGCTCGTTACGCGGGCGACTCTCCGGACGCCGATCCTGGTTCTGGCGCGGCTGATCCGGACGCCCACCGGGACGATCATTGTTTCGCTGCGGGCGATCGCCGCGATCGCGATTGCCACGATCCCGCCTCTCCCCCTGGCTTTGGCGATCCGGCCGTGCCGAATTGCCTGGCCGTCCTTCAAATCTTTCTTCGCGAGGGACGGAAGGCTCGGCCGACTCGCGGGATTCGCGGACTTCGGCTCGTTCGCCTGGCGGGGCGTCGTCAGCTCCGGAATTTCCGTCTCGTTCCGTCTCCGCCGAAACATGGGAAGGGCTTCCCTGCTGCTCCGTAGCCGCCGCGATAGGAGAGACGGCATCTTCCCGAGCTTCCTCCGTCGTTCCGGGTGAAATGGCTTCGGCGCTTTCGACAGAGCGCTCTTCTCGTTCGGAAGGCGCAACCGCTTCGGTCGCGGTTCCTTCGAGGAGCGGCAATTCATCACTTTTTTTCCGGGGCTTTGGCCGGGCGGGTCTCTTGATCGCTGACGGTGCTTTCGGCATAGATGTAGCGCGGGGCGGCGCCCCGCATGCAGGTTCTAAATTGGGTAAAAACGCTCCCTTCCAAAAGGCGGGCCAAACACGGGACGCCTCAATGCGGATTAACGGAAAAACTGCGTTCTCTCAATATGGCAAGGGAAATCTTGCAGTTAACTCCCGAACACGTTGGCGCACCTGATGCGCGGCGTCAACATTTTTAATATCCATGAGCACTTCGCTGATCATGTCGGCAATCGCGGCCATCTCGGGTTCCTTCATGCCGCGAGTGGTGACCGCCGGCGTGCCGACACGAATCCCGCTGGCCTGGAAGGGCGAACGCGTCTCGAACGGGATGGTGTTTTTGTTCACCGTGATGCCGGCTTCATCCAGAGCGATTTGGCACTCCTTGCCTGTGACGCCGCGCGCGCCGACGTCAACAAGCATTAAATGGTTGTCCGTTCCGCCGCTGATCAGGCGGAAGCCATTTTGGCGCAGACCTTCCGCGACGCCCTTGGCATTGCGGACGATTTGGCGCTGATACTCTTTGAAGTCCGGCTGGAGCGCTTCATGGAAACAGACCGCCTTGGCGGCGATCACGTGCATGAGGGGTCCGCCTTGGATGCCGGGGAACATCTGGGAATCGATCTCCTTCTGGTGCTTCTCGGCGCAAAGGATCAACCCGCCGCGCGGCCCGCGCAGCGTCTTATGCGTGGTCGTCGTGACGAAATCAGCGTGCCCAATGGGGCTCGGGTGTTCACCGGCGACGACCAGTCCGGCAATATGCGCGATATCCGCCAGCAGAAACGCACCCACCGAATGCGCGATTTGGCCCATGCGCTCGAAATCGATCACGCGCGGGTAAGCGCTCGCGCCGACGGTGACCATTTTGGGGCGCAGCTCTTCCGCGGTTCGCTGGAGCTGGTCATAATCTATGCGCTCGTCATCCTTGCGTACGCCGTAATGAACCACTTCAAAAAAGCGACCGGAAAAATTCGCTTTGTTCCCGTGGGTGAGATGTCCACCGTGGCTCAAATCCATAGTGAGGATGCGATCACCCGGCTTCAAGAAAGCGAAGTAAACAGCCATGTTCGCGCCGCTTCCAGAATGGGCTTGGACATTTGCGTGTTCGGCCCCAAACAGACGTTTCGCGCGGTCAATCGCCAACTGCTCGACGGTATCGACATATTCGCAGCCGCCATACCAACGTTTGCCGGGATAACCTTCGGCGTACTTGTTCGTCAGCACCGAGCCTTGCGCTTCCATCACGGCCGGGCTCGTGAAATTCTCGCTGGCGATCAGCTCGATGTTTTCCTCCTGGCGATGGCGTTCGAGGTGGGTCGCATCATAAATCGCCGGATCGGCATAGCGGAGACGCAGGTAGGGCGGCGTTTGCGAATCTTCGAATTTGTTCACACGGCGCTCGTGGCGTCCACCCTCGAAATTCGCGTTCAGAAATGCATCGATGATCTGAGTGGCGGAATCCGGCGTGACAAATTTCTGGCCGAGGCACAGGACATTGGCGTCATTATGCTCGCGCGCCAGCCGGGCCATCTGGTCGTTCATGACCACGGCCGCCCGGACACCAGGCACTTTATTGGCCGCCATGCTCATCCCCACGCCCGTGGCGCAAACCAGGACGCCGAAACGCGCTTGCTTGTTCGCCACCTGATCAGCCACCGCGCGGGCGAAATCCGGATAATCCGTCGATTCCTCGGAGTTCGTGCCCAGATCTTTGTATTTGATTCCCTGGCGATCCAAGTGGTCGCGAATGCGTTGCTTCAAGGAGAAACCGGCGTGATCGCAGCCAATCGCCAGCAGGTGGGTGGGGCCTGATTTGGAGGCAGCCGCCGTGGCCGCCTCGCTTTGTTCGAGGAATTTCAACATTGATACGATGCCTTGTTCGATTTGATCACGAGCGGTTAAATAAACTTCGTACGATCCGCCAATCGGGTCAGCGATGTCTTTCTCGAAGGAATCGAGGGTTTCATCGAACTCTCGAAGGACGAAGGTCTTATCAGCGGCCATGGGATAAAGCAAAGTAATTGCATCCACGTGGCCGTGAGTCATTCCGAAAATATAATCGGCCTGTTGCACAAGTTCGCCGGTGAGCATCCGGCTGCGTTGCCGGGCGATATCGATCTGCAGTTCCTTCAACGCCCGAACAGCATGAGCGCTGGGCGGCTGGCCATCAATCGCCCCTACGCCGGCCGAGACCACCCGGAATTCGCCCATGCCCTTAACTGCGTGCCGGAAAAGACCTTCCGCCATCGGACTTCGGCAAACGTTTCCGGTGCAAACGAATAAAATTGTCTTCATCCAGCCGATGACCTTTGAAAATTGAGACCCGCTTCCCGAATCGTCAACCGCATAAATCAGCGAGGGCGATGCTCTAAAACCGCGATACCTTTCAGGAAATCCAGTCCGCGCGCAAGTGCCGGGTCGGAGATGACGGGGCGCTCTGCGTTTGCGGATTTATCCGGAGTGTCCGTTGGGAAGTCACCATCCGCCGCTTCGCGATGCCGGCGGACGAGTTCGGCCTCGTTGAACCGTCGGGCGCGTGCGTCCGGGCCCCTCCCAGCCGAGGCGGCCAAGGTGATTTCATTCGTGCGCGCGCCAGACAGACCGGCAGAAGCGGATGAGCGATAAGGATCCTGGTAAACCAGTTTTTCATTCGCTGGATCAATCGTAACGGGAATATCAGGGGTGAGCCCCTTCGACGAAATCGCCTTGTGATCGCTGCCGGCCTCGACGGGGATTTTGCCGATGCGCAGCTTTTGGCCGGTCGAAAGCGTAAATGTCTCAAACAAGCGCGCTTCGCCGGCGGTGCGCGAACCGATGACCAGGCCGGCGCCGGTTTCACGGAGCGCGGCGGCGAGCGCCTCGGCCGCGCCCCTGGTTTCGCCATTTACGAGCACCGCCACGGGAAAATCCAAAGGATGCGATTTTTCCGTGGATTGAATCGGTTTCCCGGCCAGCGTCAGCAAAGTTTCGCCACTCTTGACGAACAGATCCACGACCTTGGCGGCCGCCTCGTAATCCTGTCCGCGCGCGTACCGCACATCAATAACCAGCCCCTTCAAAGCATTGGTGCCGTTGAGCTGCCGGAGTGTTTTTGAAAATTCCTCCGGCAGCAGTTGATCGACCATTTTGACCGCCACGTAACCATAATTATCGCTATAGACGGCCCGGCGCCCCAGCGATTCAGCCTCTTCACCCGCAACGTTCTCGTTCGTGGTCACAAGTTGCACTTTCGTGCCAAGCTCCCTGATGAGCGCCAGCGCGGCCATGCGGCTCAGGTCCTCCGAAGGAAGGTCCTGCAAATTCGTTTTAATCAGGGAATAAACCTCCTGAAAATCGAGCGGCTTCGGTTCATCGGCGCGAGCTGAGGTAGCAGAAATCAATAGCAGGATCAAATAAAGCGGCTTCATTCTCCCTTTTGTTCCGTAATTACAAGATATGGCCGATTTTCGGCGTGGCTCTGTAAGCTAACACGCCGGAGGGGCAGGGGCAATTATTCTGAAATCAGGTCAGATGTTGAATTTTGAGAAACCGGAACTTGCGACGAAATGCTGAACGTTACGGTTTCGGCGTGACCACCAGAGTTTTCACCGCCCGATTCCCGGCAGCCATCGAACGAAAGAGGGCCGGCAACTGATCGAGGGTGCAGTCTCCATTCACAAAGTCGCGGGCATTGATGACTCCTTGTTCGATAAGCGCCAAGGCCTGTCGAATCGCGGCTGGTGTATGGTGAAAGCTGGCGAGCAGTTTTAGATTCGAATAATGGATAAGGCCGGTATCCAACCGGACGGAGGTTCCCGAGGGACAGCCACCGAAGAGATTCACCGCACCGCCCTTGCGGACCAACTGGATGGCCGCTTCCCAGGTCTCCGGTTTGCCGACCGCTTCAATCACGGCGTCGTACGTCCGGCCGACCGCTTTAACGGTTGGGATCAGCTCGTGATCCCGTTTGGTTTCAATAATGGCAGCGCCCAGGCGCCGCGCCAGGGCGAGGCGCTCTTCGCCGCGTCCCGCCAAAGTCACGTCGCAGCCGAAGTGCGCGAACAAAGCCACAAACATCAAACCGATGGGCCCCGAGCCGATCACGAGAAGGCGTTGGCCGCCGCGGAGAGCGAGGTCCGCCACGCCCTGCACCACACACGCCAGCGGCTCGGTGAGTGCCGCATCGGCAAAGGCTGTTCCTGGCTTCAGGCGCAGCATATTTTTTTCGACGATCCGCGCTGGAACGGTGACAGACTCCGCGTAGGCACCGTTAAGAAACAAAAGGTCATCGCAAAGGTTCTCCTGGCCGTGATGACACATGAAGCACTCTCCGCACGGAGCGGAATTCGCTACGACCACACGTTTTCCGACTTTCCAGCCGGTTGTTTCAGGATGCACTTCGGCCACCGTTCCAGCCAACTCATGGCCGAAAACGGCGGGCGGAACGATCATTTTGGCGTGGTAGCCGCGACGGAATACTTTCAGATCCGTGCCGCACGTCAGCGCTGCCCCGATCGCGACTCGGACTTCGCCGGGGCGAAGCGGCGGCGTTGGGACCTCTTCAATCCGAATGTCTTCTTTTCCATAAAGCACGGCAGCACGCATCCGAGGAATAAAAACCGCTCGGGGTTGAGGTGCCAAGCTTTCTTCATCGAGTAATTTCCCGAGGCAAATACAATAACGCCGGTAAAGGCAAATTTGGCGGAAACATTTCAAATTGGCCTGGCAGCCTGCCGGACTTACAAAAATGAGCCGAGGGGGGTCCGTCCTAGTGGAAAATGCGGGAAGGGATAGGAGCGACTGGAATTTTTGTCTCCCTCCGGGCCGGAGACCGTTTTTCAGAGGAAAAGAGCCTTCCTTCCTCGGTTTTCGGCTCTTTTCCTTTCGCTTTTAGCCGACCGCCGCCGCGTTTGTGAGTGCGAACATCCGTTTGAGATTGTAGCTCAAGCGACCAGCATCCATTGCAGGGAAACTTTCGCCCGCCGGCGCAAACGAAAACGGCCAAAGCTCATCACTTTTTTGATAATGGCCAAGACCGGTTCCACCGTCTGTTTGCGCAAGCGATAAAGGGCGCGGCCGGTTTTGGTCGCGAGCCGATGGGCCATCCGCTCTTTGGCCGGGGCATTCTTGGGGAGAGCCTCGCCTGCACCGAATCCCTCGGCGCCAACGTCGGATTGCGCGTGATTGTTCCTCAAATTGATTGCTATTCGGTGGATAGGTGCGATAGTGGGCGCGTTCGTTGGATAGCTTGTCAGTTTCAAGGTCTGGTAAATCCTCAGGTGAACTCAGTTCGGTGATGATTCGAAACCCGATGGTCGGGAACAGTTTTTGACAAAGGGTTAATCCGCGACATCACAAATATGAGTAATAAATTGTTTGTTGGAAATCTTTCCTTCAACGTGACCGAAAACGATCTTCAGGACATGTTCGCCGCTCACGGCACCGTGGTTGAAGCCAACTTGATGATGGACCGCGTCAGCGGCCGCGCCCGCGGTTTCGGGTTCGTCACGATGAGCACGGTCGAAGAGGCCGAGAAAGCGATTACCGCGCTGAATGGATCCTCGATTGATGGCCGTGCTCTGACGGTGAACGTGGCCAAGCCGCGCGAAGAGCGCACTGGCGGCGGGGGTGGCGGG
Source organism: Verrucomicrobiia bacterium (assembly GCA_036002705.1). Taxonomy (GTDB): domain Bacteria; phylum Verrucomicrobiota; class Verrucomicrobiia; order Limisphaerales; family SXQI01; genus DASVNK01. The sequence goes on along the minus strand of DASYTB010000576.1, from coordinate 1,816 downwards.
CGCGGTGGTTACGGTGGTGGTGGCGGTCGTCGCGAATACAGCGGCGGCGGAAACCGCTATTAATCGAAAGGTTTTTCAAGAGCGAGGTTTGGCTTAAACCGGCCTCGCTCTTTTCGTTTTAGGGCCCAGCTCGATGGCTCCGCCAACGTCATCCTGACGGCGTTTGTTTCAGCGGAATTTTACGGAAGGAAATTATGAACCGGACAAAAGAAGAACACATCGAAGTGGAAGGCGTCGTGGCGCTCGTCCTGCCCGGCACGATGTTTCGAGTGGAACTGGACAATAAACACATGGTGCTTGCGACCATTTGCGGCAAAATGCGCAAACGCTGGGTGCGCCTGACGGCCGGTGATCGCGTTAAGATGGAAATGTCACCGTACGATTTAAGCAAGGCCCGCATCACCTGGCGCCTGCGGTAAACACCGCGCAGAATTCAATCGGCTCTCGCCCTAATGCTTACAATTCGTGGTCTCAAAATGTCAGTGGGAGGGAGAACTCTCTTTGAGAACGCCTCTCTTCAGGTAAATTATGGCGACCGGGTCGCGCTGGTCGGTCCAAATGGCGCGGGCAAGTCCACGCTTTTCTCAATTATCCTCAAGCGGCAGGTGCCCGACGAAGGGGTGGTGGAGCGGGACGAGTGGACCATGGTCGGCTACTTACCGCAGGAAGGCGAGGCGGTCGGCAACGAGACGGTGTTGCAAGTCGCGACTGGCCGCACGAATCTCGCGGAGCTGGAGAAGCGCCTGGCGGAATTGGAAAAAGCCGACGCGGTCTCGTCGCCCGAGTACCTTGAGGCGCACGCAAAACATGATGCGCTGAACGATCCGCAGGTGGCCGCCAAGGCCATGAAAATTCTGGCGGGCCTCGGGTTTCGGCAGGCGGATTTTGATCGGCCGGCGCGCGAGATGAGCGGTGGCTGGATCATGCGCGCGCATCTTGCGCGCCTGCTTGTCATGGAGCCGGACTTGCTGCTGCTGGACGAACCGACGAACCATTTGGATCTTCTTTCGCTGCTCTGGCTGCAGAATTATCTGCGGCATTATTCCGGAGCGCTCCTGCTCATTTCACATGATCGTCAGTTCATGGATGAGATCGTCGGGCAGGTGCACGAAATCGCGCAGAAAAAGGTCATTGCTTACGCCGGGAATTACTCTGACTTCCTTCGTCAACGCGAGGAGAGATACCAGCAGCAATTAGCGGCTCACAAAAATCAGCAGAAGGAAATTCAGGCGCTCCAGGAATTCGCGGACCGCTTTCGCGCGGTGGCCTCGAAAGCTTCCCAGGCCATGAGCAAGCTCAAGCAGATCGAGCGCATGGAACTGATCGAAAAACCCGCACCTCCCGCCAAGCCATTTCGTTTCCAGATTCCTCAACCACCCCGCGGCGGCCAGCGTGCGATCATGCTCGAAGGAATCCATATGGCTTACGGCACGCACCCGGTTTACGCCGGGCTGGATCTGATCATCGAACGCGGCGAACGAACCGTGCTGGTGGGTCCAAACGGCGCCGGTAAATCGACGTTGCTGAAGATTCTGGCCGGCGTGGTCGAGTTCCAAAAAGGCGAACGGAAGGCCGGGCATAACGCCAAGATCGGTTATTACAGCCAGCACCGCTCCAGCACACTGGATCCGGGCAAGACGGTCCTGGAGGAAGTTTTGGCGAGCGCTCCCATGTTGCGCGAGGACGAGGCGCGCGGGGTGCTTGGTTCGTTCATGTTTCGGAAAGAGGAGATTTACAAGCTAACCAGCGTCCTGAGCGGTGGCGAAAAAAGCCGGCTGAACTTAATCAAGTTTCTGGTCGATCCGCCCAACCTGCT
>DASYTB010000575.1:0-8728 GCA_036002705.1 Verrucomicrobiia bacterium | reverse complement strand
CTTCGAATCATCGCCCGACGCGGTGGACATCTGGTGCAAGCAACTTGAGGGGCTGAAGATTAAGTAGCCATCAAACCGGCAGGCCCAAACTCAGCCTCACTTCGCGTCGCATGGCCTTGCAGTCCCGTACTGCTCGCTGCGCATGGGCTTTATGCGCCGTATGGGCCGGGGTAGCGGAAATCCACGGCATAGTCAGTCAGCGTTTGAAGTGGCGGGCGCAATGCCGCCCAAAGAGGTTCAATCGTTAATAACTGATTTGCAGCACGCACTGCTGTGCATGAAAGCAAACTGTGCTCCATACGGGTCGCTTCCGGCGCCGCGCCAAGTCCAATGCCGAAACAAGGTCTTCCCCGCTTTCGCCACTCATTCAGTTGTGGCGCGCTTCATAGAGGACCCGTCCTTAGTCATGATCTCGGTGATGAACCAGCCGTGCTCCCGAAGTCGCCGCGCTACTTCTCCGGGGTCACGCACCAGAATGCCCACCGGGAACCCGGCACTCACTTGGCGGCGGATTTAGTGGACGGCTTCCGCACCTGTCGAGCGGCGATTAATCGCTTATCGGTGCAGGCGGAAAAACTTCATGGTGCCTGACGGCGTCGTATTGAGAGGCGAACTGGATATCCCCGGACTTGGCTGCCACGGTCCATCGGCATGGTCTGCTTCCTCGAGTTGAATTTCGCCGGGCGGCCACTCGACCTGAATGTAGTGGCTGTTTCCGTTGATATAGATGCGGAATTCGACCACGTTGACATTCACGGTCTGCGAAACGGAGTTGTAGTTCAATGTATCCGCGGGCGTGAAGCTGGCGGTGATGGGCTGATTGTCACCCAGGAGGAGCATCGTTCCCAAAGAGAGCGAATAGGAGAAAGTTCCGGGAACGTTGGCCGTGGCGTTTAACTGGCCCAGGCCGACAGGAAAACCAATGGTAATATCGAGCGGAGACCAGGTGATGACCGGCGTTGCTTTCGCCACATTAAGGTTAACAACTTTAGTAGCGGCGCTGTAATTGACAGCGTCATTGGGGGTGAAAGTAGCCGTGAGAGGGACTGCATTACCGGCAGGAAGCACTGTTCCCAAAGGCGGCGAATAGCTGAAGGTCCCTGGGATGCTCGCGGTCGCGTTGAGTTGGACCGGGCTTAACGGCGTTCCGTAGGTGATGTCTGCTGGACTGTTCCAAAAAATATCGGTCGCGGCTTTATTCACGTTGATCGTCACTGATTTTGTCGCTCCCGTGTAATCAACGGGATCGGCGGGAGTGAACGTCGCGGTGAGCGATTGGCTCGCTCCTGCGGTTAACAGAACTCCGATGGCTGGAGTATAGCTAAAGGTGCCGGGCACATTGGCGGTGGCGTCAAGTTGAGAAGCCGTCAGGAATGTACCCACACTCACATCTGCCGGATTTTGCCAGGTGATGACCGGCACCGCTTTATTCACGTTCAGGGTCACTGATTTGGTCGTGGCATTGTAATTCGCGGAGTCATTGGGCGTAAATGTGGCCGTGATCACCTGAAGCCCCGCGCTGGGGATTGTCCCGCTTCCGGGCGCATAGCTCAAAGTGCCTGGAATGTCCGCCGTGGCGTTAAGTTGGGCCGCGCCGAGAGGGGTGCCGTAGGTAATATCGGCCGGCGAACTCCAACTGATATTCGGCGTGGCTTTATTCACGTTGATCAGGACGCTGGCGTTCGCCGAGAGATAGTTCGCCGCATCCGTGGGTGTAAACGTGGCAGTCAGCGCCTGGTTTGACCCTGCGTTAAGAATCGCACCCGTCCCTGGCGAATAGCTGAAAGTGCCTGGAACGTTAGCCGTCGCGTTGAGTTGCGCCGCGCCCAGGACCGTGCCGTAGGTAATGTCCACCGGATTGCTCCATGAGATCACAGGTCGGGCTTTGTTGACGTTGATCGTCACGGTGTGGTTCGCCGTGGCGTAATTCGCGGCGTCGGTGGGAGTGAACGTGGCGGTCAGTGACTGGTTCGCTCCGGCATTCGGAACAGCGCCCGCGGCCGGGCTATAGACGAAACTGCCCGGAATGTTGGCCGTTGCGTTGAGCTGGGCAGCGCTTAGCGCAGTGCCATAAGTGATGTCCGGCGGGTTCGCCCAACTGATGCTCGGCGTCGCTTTATTTACGTTGATTAGCACGCTGGCGTTCGCCGAGAGATAGTTCGCCGTATCCGTGGGTGTAAACGTGGCAGTCAATGATTGGTTTGACCCGGCGTTAAGAATCGCACCCGTCCCGGGCGAATAACTGAAGCTGCCGGGGACATTGGCCGCCGCGTTGAGTTGCGCCGCGCCCAGGGCCGCGCCGTACGTTATATCGGCGGGATTGTTCCATGTGATCGTTGGAGTCGCTTTGTTGACGTTGATCGTCACGGTGCGGTTTGCCGTGGCGTAATTGGCCGCGTCGGTGGGAGTGAACGTCGCCGTCAGGGATTGGTTTGCTCCGGCATTCAGAACGACGCCGCCGGCGGGGCTATAAGCGAAAGTTCCAGGAACGTTGGCCGTGGCATTAAGCTGGGCGGCACCCAGAGGCGTCCCATAAATAATATCCGCGGGCGAACCCCAAGCGATGTTCGGCGTCGCTTTATCGACGTTAATCAGCACGCTGGCGTTTGCCGGGAGATAGTTCGCCGTATCCGTGGGGGTGAACGCGCCCGTCAACGACTGGTTTGACCCGGCGCTAAGAATCGCACCCGTCGGCGGCGAATAACTGAAGCTGCCCGGAACGTTGGCTGCCGCGTTGAGTTGCGCCGCGCCCAGGGCCGTGCCGTAGGTAATATTCGCAGGATTGCTCCATGAGATCGTTGGAGTCGCTTTGTTGACGTTGATCGTCACGGTCCGGTTCGCCGTAGCGTACTTGGCCGCGTCGGTGGGAGTGAACGTCGCGGTCAGGGACTGGTTTGCTCCGGCATTCAAAACCGCGCCCACGGCCGGGCTATAAGCGAAAGTGCCAGGCACATTCGCCGTTGCGTTGAGCTGGGCAGCGCTTAGCGCAATGCCATAAGTGATGTCCGGCGGGTTCGCCCAGGCGATCGCGGGAGCCGCTTTGTTCACATTGATATGAGCCGAAGCAGTCGCCGGACTGTAGTTGGAGGCGTCCGTCGGAGTAAACGTCAGGTTTAATACCTGATTCGCGCCAGGGGTCAGCAGCGTTCCCGCGGGCGGATTGTAAACGAAAGTGCCCGCGACATTCGCGCTCGCGTTCAACTGCGTCCCACCGAGAGCTGTTCCGTAGGTAATGTCGCTGGGATTGGCCCAGGTGATCGTCGGGGTCGCTTTCGTGACGCTGATCGCGACGGTCGCGGTGGCGTTTAAATAATTCGCCGTGTCGTTCGGAACGAAATTAGCGGTGAGAGTTTGCTGCGCGCCAGCGTGAAGAATCGTTCCAGCTGGAGGTACATACGTGAACGTGCCGGGCACGTTCGCGCTGGCATTGAGTTGCACGCCACTCAGAGCAGTGCCATAGACGATGGTTGCGGGGTTGGACCAGGTGATCAGCGGCGTGGCCTTGTTCACGTTGATGGTCACAGTTTTGCTGCCAACAAGGTAATTGTGGGTGTCCGTCGGCGTGAACGCGACGGACAGATGGATATTGGCTCCAGCCGGGAGAATTTTTCCTGCCGGCGGATCGTAAGTGAAAGTCCCGGGCACATTCGCCGTGGCGTTGAGCTGGGCCGTGCTGAGCGGCGTGCCATAGCTGATGTCGGCTGGATTCGCCCAGGTGATAACCGGAGCGGCTGGAAGAACATTTAGCAGGACCGTGCTCGAGGTCGGCTGGTAATTCACGGTATCAGCAGGCGTAAAACTAACGGTCAGTGTATAAGCGGTGCCAGCCTTCAGTACCGTTCCCGGCGCGGGATCATAGGCAAAGGTTCCAGCGGTATCGGCGGTTGCATTTAATTGGTTAGCGCCGAGCGGGGTGCCGTAAGTGATATCCGCCGGAGTGGCCCAGGTAATAACCGCTGGCCGTGAGACATCATAGATGATCTTCAAGTTGTCGAAGGCCAACTGTTTGTCAATGTCTGAATTGGGATCGCCCGTTATGGTGAAAGAAGTGATGTTTTTTTGGCTCGATTGAATTCTCAGAATAGTGCCGAAACCCTGGCCGGCGGTGACCGTTGCGGTCTGTTGTCCGATCAGCACGTTTTTGCCGCCCTTTATCGAAGTACCAAACGCGCTAAGAGTTATCTTCGCGGTATCATTCGGGGTGCTCGAATTAGGCTCGTAGCCGACGCCCATTTCAATCGCCTGACATGCCGGGCTCAAGACAGCGGCCGCGTTTGGGACATAAAACTCACACGCGAAGCAAGTGGCAAAATTCGCGACGTTGTTACCGGGTTTGAATACGTTCGCCACAATACCTCCCCCGCCGATGATCGGAATAGTTGAAATTCTGTGGATAACCGGGAGCAATTGGCCGCCGCTGTTGATAAAGGTGACGCCTTGGCCGGTGTATTGATTTTGGACGGTCGTTCCTTGCGTCAGGTCTTCGAAGGTGAACACATTTTGGGTTTGAGCAGCTGCATTCCAACCGCTGGCTAAAGCGCAACAGAGCAGCAAAAAATTGAGAATTGCTCTCGGAAATGAAGTAATCGGAAGAAGAATTCGCACGCCTCTCATACACACTCTCTCTGTTGATTAAAAACTCGCGCGGCCAGTCCCCCCTTTTTGTGCCAAGCCGCACACGCTCAGCAACGCGGATTCTGACTGGTCTGAAGCGATTTAGCAACTATTATGCTCGGCCTTGATCCACTTTTTTCCGGATTGTTCCGTGCGCGGCGGCGGTCGCGGGATCTTGGATTTCCCGCGAAATATTCGCTCACAGTTCGGAGTGTCTGGCTGGATCTGGCCGACGAGAGACGTTCGGAGGAAACCCGCATCTCATTTTCGAGAATCAATCGTGAGAATCGAGAAATGCCGCACTCGATTGAAGCGGTTGAAGTGGCATTCTTCTTGGGTAAGTTGCCGTATTGAAAGACATCAGGACAGAGCAGGACATCAGAACACTGGTTGATTCATTTTATGAACGGGTGAATCAGGACGAATTGCTTGGGCCTGTGTTCAACGACATCGCCGAAGTGGAGTGGGATCGTCACCTTCCGATCATGTACTCCTTCTGGAGCACGATGCTCTTTCGCACCGCCACTTACAAAGGAATGCCTTGGCCAAAACACGCGCCGCTCCCCGTGCGGAAGGAGCACTTTGAACGCTGGCTCTCGTTGTTTTGCCAAACCGTCGATTCCCTCTTCGAGGGTCCAAAAGCTCGTGAAACAAAAAGCTTCGCCTTAAGCATTGCGGATACATTCCAAACGAGAATGGGCATTTGGAACCCTTTCCTCCATCTCCAATGCGCCGGAGCAAAAGGCAATCCGCTGAAAGTGACCGCAGCGGCCTTGTAGCTCTCGCTCGCTCGCGCATGTTATCGCCATTTGAAATCCCATTTGAAAGATGTCAAAACTCTTTTAAAATCTCCCATTGTAACTCAAATGAAAATGTCCCCTCTTGAAGTAGCCTGCGGCAAGGGTTCGCATTGAAGAAGAGTTCCCGTTCAAAAACAACGCCTGCCGCGCCGAATATCATGGTTTTCGGCATTGGCGCCTTTGCTCAATCGACATTGCGGATTTTGGGCGAAAATGGGGCGAACGTTTTTGGATATCTCACGAGAAAGTATGGGCATTTTGCTCCCCGCCAGGAGGCGCGGTGCTATGATCACGCGGAGCATCCAAATCCGCTGCCGCTCCTACGCAAACACAAGGTTGATATTGTTTTACCGATGTCGATCGATTGGGCGGAGAAACCGTGGGCGCGGCAATTGATCGATTCGGGTGTGGCGGTTTTCTGCCCGACGGCGGAGGCGTTGAAGATTGAAAAGGAACGCGACCTGGCGCGGGCGCTTTGCGGCGAATTTGGCATTCCTTTTCCCAAAGCTTATTGGGCGCGCAACCTGGTGGACGCCGAGCGGATTTTGAAGCGCGATCCGCGTCCTTATGTGATTAAAAATCCGATCTGCGGCCCGTTCAGTCCGATTCACACGATTGTCTGTGAAACCGCAGGGGACACGCGCGCGTGGTTGCCGCGGCTTGATTATAAGGATGGCGTTTTTCTCCAGGAATATCTTGGACGCGCCGAGGCCGGCCACATTGCGGTGGTGAGCGCGGGAGAAATTCATTCGCTGGTGACGAACCAGGAGTACAAGCGCGCTTTTGATGGCAATCAAGGCGTGGTCGCGGGCGCGCCGCTGGGCGGATTGGTCGAGGAGGACACGGCCGATAAATATGGTCTCGCTAAGACTCTGCTCAGACCGCTTTTGTCCTGGTTTCGCCGTGTCAATTTTCATGGACCGATCCAAGTCACCGCGATCCGGCACGAAAAGCGGTGGCATGTGGTGGAGTATAATGTTCGGATCGGCGTGACCTCTGGCGCCATGATCCTGCGGATGCTCGAAAATCCGGTGGAAGTCATCGGCCGCACGGCGCGGAACGAGCCATTGGAAAAGATTCGGTTCAAAAAAGCGATTCCATTCGGCGCGTCGGTGACTTTGGCGGGCTACGGCTATCCCTACACTCAGCTTAGTGGCCCGGAATTTCCGGTTAGTATCGAAGGGGTTTTCGATTGTGACGTTTGGTGGAACGAAGCGCGGCGCGCAGGAGATAAGTTGTATGCGACAGGGCACCGCATTGCCGATGTGGTCGCCTTTGGATCGAGTGTTGATCGGGCGGTTCGGAAGAGCTACGAAAACATCCGACGCATCCATTGTCTCGCCTCGTATTATCGAACGGATATCGGCGCTTCGTTGTGGCCGCCCGGGAATGCGTAATGAAACTGCTCTTTTCAGAGGCGGCGCCGGATTACGAACATTATATTTTCCCGTACGCCGTTTGGGCGTTCCCAGAGGCCGGCGAAACGCCAGCGGATTTATTCAATGCCGGCTTTCTGCCCAGCACTCGCGAATTGGACCGATTTTATTTGGCGCGCCACATCCGCGTGCGTTTGAAAGATTTCGCGCCGTCTTCGGAAAATCGCCGAATTCTGCGCAAGTGCGCGCATCTGGAAATGCGGCTGGTTCCGCGGGGCGAATTTCACCTGACCCCCGCGCGCCGCGAATTCTGCACACGCTATGCGGACGCGCGGTTCGGCCACGGAATCATGTCCGAAGAGCGATTGGAGAGTCTATTTACCGCTCCGGTGGCCACCCACATCATGATTTTCCATGAAGGCGGCAAGGAGGCCGGTTATGTCGTCCTCTATGTTGAGCCGCCGCGCATCGGTTTTTATTACTATTCGTTCTACGATCTGACTCTATTTGATCGGAACCTCGGCCTCTATATCATGACCTTTGCCGTAAAGTATTTTGCGGAACAGAACCTTCAGTTACTTTACCTCGGCACCTGTTATAGCGAACGCGCCCTTTATAAAACACAATTCCGCGGTTGCGAGTTTTTCAATGGGGTCCAGTGGAGCAACGACATTCGCGAGCTTAAATTTCTGGTTTCGCGGCAGGGACAAAAACTCAGCCATCATTTGCTGGAGGACCGTGAGTATCTGGAGTCGTTCGGTCGAACCGAACCGGCAAAACTCGCCGAAACGCATGGTTTTCAGGTTGGCCTTTGATTTCATGTCTTCAAGGACGGAGCTACGGTGGGTTTCGAAGAAACGTATGGATGAATCTTAATTTTTGGGCGCTGGGGCTGGAGAGGACGAATGGATAAAGATCGGGCAATCCCATGCCGCGGTTGAGTTCGTTGAGAGTGTGAGTGAGTGGAATCCAGGTCTGGAGGAGTTGATCGAAATCGTCGGTGTCCTGGGCTTTTTGTGGATCGGCGCGCATCGTCAGGGCCTGAGGGTGGCGAGGTTTAAGTGACAGGCCGAAGCTCGCGGCCGTTTCGAGGGCGTCGCTCATGTGGAGATAATGCGCGCAGGTTTCAGCCCAGTCTTCCCACGGATGCGAGCTTGCGTAGGCGGTGACATAATTGTTTTCCCAATCACTGGGCGGCCCTTTTTCGTAATAGGCCTTCAGAGAGTCCAAGTAACTCTTGCGTTCATCGCCAAAAAGAGCCCGGAACTTGTCCATTCGTGGTGTCTCCGCGATGAGCCGTTCCCAATAGTAATGGGCAATCTCATGGCGAAGGTGTCCAATGAGCGTGCGGTATGGTTCGTGGAATTGGCTCCGCCGACGTTCACGCTCGGCATCGTCGGCTTCCGCGATGTTGATCGTGATCACGCCGCCGGAATGGCCGGTCATAACGGGGGGAGCGCCGCGGGAATCGGCCATGAATTTGAATCGTAAAGGGGGGCGGTCGTCCTCCGCTTCGGTCGGGAGCTGCAAACGAAGCAGCGAGTAGAGAACGCGACGTTTGGCGAGTTCAAATTTGTGCCAGAGTTGAAGATTGGCCTCGAGGCTGAGGTCCGGAATGACGAGGTTCAGACGGCAGGCGTGGCAGAGAGGATTCTCATCGTCTTCTGGAACAAACCAGTTGCAGACCTGGAACTCGGTCCAATTACGGCATTGCCGAAACGAACCCGAGGCAGCGGAACGGCCCAAGGCTTGCCAGAGGCCGTTGGAGACGGGCTCGACCGCGCAAAGGTCGATCGCGTCCGGGATGAAGCCCAGCGTGTGATGACAACGGACGCAGGAAACGTTTTCGAAGAAAACGAGGTTCCCGCAATGGTCGCATTCGAAAATCTTCATAGCGGCGCGGGGCTGGTGGCGTTCGGAGTGAGGCGCTGGACATCC
>DASYTB010000574.1:0-2796 GCA_036002705.1 Verrucomicrobiia bacterium | reverse complement strand
AATGGCATGAAATTCGTAAGTCCCGGGGTAAAACCGTTGGTTAAGATTTCGAGCGAAACGGATGGTCAATACGCGGTTATTTCTGTCCAGGATAACGGCATTGGCATCGCTCCGGAGAGTCAATCCCGCATCTTCCGCGTTTTCGAACGACTCCATTCGGCGGACGATTATCCGGGGACCGGCCTTGGTCTGGCTATCGTGCGCAAGGGCGCGGAACGCATGGGCGGCACGGCGGGAGTTGAATCAGAGACCGGCAAAGGCAGCCGGTTTTGGATAACCCTTCAACTCGCGCCACCGGGGCACATCCCGGCGGAGCTGAGCACCGCCCCCGCAACTCGCAACGCGAGCTTCCTCGTTCCAGCGGCCAGCTCATCGAAAACCTGAGTTGCTCATCACCCTTTTCCAAGGGGAAAGTCAGGTTGCTTTCAAAGGCTTAACAGGTAGGAATTGAAGCGTGGAGCCGAAACTCCGAGAGCAACGCCATCGCGCCCTCGAACACAAGCGCGTTAATGACCCTGACACCATCAAGGGGGTTCTCGGCGGATCGTGTGTTCGTGTCTTGCTGGTCGATGATAACGCGGATGATCGCGCCCTCGTGGCCCGGGAATTGCGGCAGGAAATCCCCAACCTCCAGATTGTCGAAGCCGCGGATCGGAGCTCCTTTCGGCAAGCTCTTGAGAGCGGGTCATTTGACGCTCTGGTCACGGATTACCAACTTCGCTGGACGCACGGTCTAAATGTGCTGGCCTCCGTAAGAGCCCGCTGGCCGGATCTGCCCGCCGTGATGTTCACAGGCACCGGCAGTGAAGAGGCAGCGGTGGACGCGATGAGAGCCGGTGTCGTTGACTACGTCCTCAAGGAGCCACGATACTACCCGCGCCTGCGGGCCTCCGTGAAGCGCGCCTTGCAATGGCATGATCACGATCGAGTCCACTTCGACGGGGAAGCCTCTTACAAAGAACTTTTTGATACCTTGCCCATTGCTTTGTTCAAATGCGCTTCGGACGGACGAATCCTGGAGGCAAATTCCGCTTTCGCCGAACTCGTGGGCTTCCGTGGCGCGGGGGAACTTGTGGGCCGCGGATTTTCTCAGTTGCAACCGTCCGCCGAAGATTTTCAAATTTGGAGTGATCCTTTAAAGCGCGATGGCGGGTCCATTTTTCTCGAGACTCGCCTCACGACAAAAACTGGAGAACTTCGACGGGTCGAGATCCATGCCAAACTCGTGCGCGATCCAGAAACAGGGGCGTTCTATGTGGGCGGAAGCCTTGTGGACATCACCGTACGCAAGCATGCGGAAGCCGAACGTGATCGGATCATCGGCGATCTCCGCCGAGAACTGGAGAACGCCAAAACGCTCAGCGGGTGGCTGCCGATTTGCGCTTCTTGCAAGAGGATTCGGGATGCCGGAGGGCGCTGGAACGTTCTGGAGAGCTATATCGAGAACCATTCACACGCGCACTTCACACACGGCGTCTGCCCGGAGTGCGCTCACGAACTTTACCCGGAAGTTTTTTTGGACAAGCCGAAATTTTGAGGGAATTTACAAGGGTATGCACGGCAAGGTTCTGGCTATTCAGAACTATTCGACGGGCAAATTTGTGGCGCTGACCCAGTCTATGGGAAATCCCTCGCCGCATCCCGTGCCCAGGCGATCCTGGTGCTTCCCATCGCCTCTCCGATGAAAAACGGCCATCTCCATTTGCTCCTCATCGAAGACAATCCCGCCGATGCAGACTTGATCACGTACGAGTTGCGCCGGGCCGAAGTCGAGCATGAAATGCGCTGCGTCGCCCGCAAGAAGGATTTCCTCGCCGAGATGCGCAGGGAACCGCTCGATGCCATCATCTCGGATTTTTCGATGCCGGGTTTCAACGCTCTGGATGCCCTCGGCGCGATGCAGGCCAGCCAGGTTGATGTTCCCTTCATCCTGGTCACCGGCTCGCAATCCGAAGAAGTCGCCGTCGAGTGCATCAAACGCGGCGTGGATGACTACATTCTGAAATCGAGCCTCAAACGGCTGCCGAGCGCGCTGCTGAGCTCGATTCAGAAAAAAAGAGCCGAGAAAAAGAAGGACGAGGCGGAAGATCGTATTCGAGAACAGGCGGCTCTCCTGAACAAGGCGCGGGACGCGATCATCGTCATGGATCTCAAAGGCGCCATCGGATTTTGGAATCAAAGCGCGGAACGGTTATATGGCTGGACTGCCGAGGAAATAATCGGGAAAGAGTACGCCGCTCTGCTTTGCGCGTCGGACCAAAGCCAGTATGACGCGGCGCGCGTCGATGTTTTCCGCGCGGATGAATGGCACGGTGAGCTAAGGCAAGCCACCCGCACGGAGCGTTGTCTTGACGTGGAAAGCCGCTGGAGCCTTATTCGCGACAATGCCGGCGAGCCCAAATCCATCCTCGTTATTAATTCCGACATCACGGAACAAAAGCGGATGGAGGCGCATTTTCTCCGGGCGCAACGGCTCGAAAGCATCGGCACGCTGGCCGGCGGCATCGCCCATGATCTGAACAATGTTCTCACGCCGATCCTCGTGTCGTTGAAACTTCTGCGGGAAATGAAGGGCGACACTCCACCCGAAGTGCTGGATACTCTAGAGGCCAGCGCGCACCGCGGCGCGGCCATCGTCCAGCAGGTGCTTTCCTTCGCGCGCGGGGTGGAAGGCGAGCGTGCTCTCCTCGATATCAAACATCCGCTCAACGAGGTGCTTAAGATCGCCAAGGACGTTTTCCCGCGGAGCATCGAAGTTCGCTCCAGCATTGCTCCCGATCTGTGGACGGTCGAGGG
>DASYTB010000573.1:0-8507 GCA_036002705.1 Verrucomicrobiia bacterium | reverse complement strand
GTCACGCCACGGATTGTGCCAAGGCGGCGAGCTTGAACAAAGAAAAATTCACGAGCGGCGCGTAGTGAGATATATCCGGACCAAATGCCGGCGGAAAATGTCATTCTTTTGCACGGACTCTGCCGAACCAGTCGGTGCATGCGGCCGATGGAGCGTGCACTTCACGTGGCGGGCTTCAATGTGCTTAACGTCGATTACCCGTCGCGTTCGGCACCCGTCGAGAAGCTGGCCCGGGATACACTCCAATCCGCGGCGCAGAAACTTGCGAAGAGCAAAGCCGCAACGACCCACTTCGTGACCCATTCACTTGGTGGAATCCTGGTCCGGAGTTACCTCGCGCAAAATCGATTCCCCTTCCTTGGCCGCGTCGTGATGCTCGGTCCACCGAACCAGGGAAGCGAAGTGGTGGATAAACTCGGTCACTGGCGGCTTTTCACGCTGATCAACGGCCCGGCGGGTCGCGAGTTGGGCACCGGGCCGAACTCGCTTCCAAACACGATCGGACCCGCGGATTTCCCGCTCGGGATTATCGCGGGCAATCGTTCCATTAATTGGATCAATAGCTTGTTGATTCCTGGTCCTGACGACGGGAAAGTCTCGGTCGAACGAACAAAACTCGCCGGAATGGCCGACCACCTTGTCATCTCCACGACGCATGCCTTCATGATGAAAAATCGCGCCGTGATTCATCAGACCATCGCGTTTTTGCGCTACGGCCGATTTGATCACCAGGCGCGGGCGCTTCCTGGAAGCAAGCCGCTCCAGTGACCTGCGATGCTTCCAAACTTTCCCGTTCGAAAGTTGTGTGGCATGATTGGGGCCGATGACACCCGGCAGCCTCAGTTTTGCCGCGAAGGAATGGTTGTGGCCTTCGCTGGCGCTCCTTGTGGCCGGGGCATTTTTTATTTGGCGTTCCTACAGCGGAAGCGCGGTGAGTTCCGGCCTGAAGGCTCTTTCTATTTTCCTGAAGATTCTCGGACTGGCCCTGCTGCTCGCGATTTTACTCGAACCTACCTGGACCACCAGCCGCCCTCGCGAAGGGGCCAATTATTTCGCGGTTGTCGCCGACAACAGCATGGGCTTGCAGTTGCGCGACGCGGGCGAAAGCCGCACCCGCGGTGAGTTGCTTCGCGGGGAACTGACCTCGAACCGCGGTTCATGGCAATCTCGCCTCGAAGATCTCTTCCTGGTCCGGCGCTATCTTTTCGATTCACGCCTGGAGAGTATGCGCGATTTCGCGGAGCTTAATTTCGAGGGGCGTGAAACCGCGATGGGGCGCGCGCTCAAGAGCGTTTCAGACCGGTTTCAGGGTCAGCCGCTCGCCGGGATTCTTCTTTTCACGGATGGCAACGCCACGGATTTGGAAGGCGGCTTCACCGGAATTCCGGGCCTGGCGCCGGTTTATCCCGTCATCGTCGGAAAAAATTCGCCGCTGGATGATATCGCCTTAAATAATGTCAGCGTCAGCCAAACGGTTTTTGAAGATGCCCCCGTCACGCTCACGGCGACCGTTGATTCCTCCGGTTTTGCCAACGAAAAAATTTCCGCACGCGTGATCCTGCAAGGGAAAACCGTTGCTGAGCAAACCGTCGTTCCGCGCAAGCGCGTGGAACAGATTCCTCTTCGATTCCAGCTCAAACCAGACCAGCCGGGAATTTCTTTTTATGAATTGAAGGTGGCGTTGGCGGAGGATCAAAACCGGACGAATGCGCCGGCCGAAGCGACCTTGCACAATAATTCCCGCGTGGTCGCGGTCGATCGCGGCAAGGGCCCGCACCGTATCCTCTACGTCGCCGGACGGCCCAATTGGGAATTCAAGTTCATGAATCGCGCCCTGGCGGAAGACCCCCAGGTGCAACTTGTCGGACTCATTCGGATCGCGCGGCGCGAGCCGAAGTTCACCTTTCGCGGACATGCCGGCGAAGAGAGCAACCCGCTGTTCCGCGGCTTCAATCGCACGAGTGAAGAGACGGAGCGCTACGATCAGCCCGTGCTGATTCGACTCAATACCAAAGACGAAATCGAGCTGCGCGCCGGATTTCCGAAAACGGCGGACGACCTGTATGGCTTTGACGGAATCATTCTCGATGACCTCGAAGCCGACTTCTTCACGCCAGATCAGATGCTTCTGGTCCAGCATTATGTGTCTGAACGCGGCGGCGGTTTTTTAATGCTCGGCGGCGCGGATTCCTTGCAGGATGGCAAATACAATCGCACGCCGATTGGTGAAATGCTCCCTGTTTACCTGGATCGAGTTCCGCCGGCAAAGAGCGGTGAGACCTTCCGCTATGACTTAACCCGCGAAGGATGGCTCCAGCCCTGGATTCGCTTGCGCGCGACCGAAGAGGAAGAGCGAGCGCGTCTTCAGGCACTGCCGGCGTTTCAAGTACTGAATAAATTGCGCGAGGTAAAACCCGGCGCGAGCGTCCTGGCGGTCGCACGGGACAATCTGGGAACTCAATATCCTGCCGTGGCGGCGCAAAGATTCGGCAACGGGCGCGTGGCGGTGAATTGCCTTGGCGACAACTGGCTTGGAGGTTTGCAAAGCACTAACGCCCAGGCCGATCTCGCCAAGAGCTGGCGGCAGATGCTTCGCTGGCTTATCTCGGATGTGCCGCAGCGATTTGAAATGCGCGTGCAACCTGCCGGGGAAGGAGAAAGCACCATGGCGCTCAACATTAAAGTCCGCGACAAAGGCTTTGCCCCAGTGGAAAACACCACGGTCCAGATCACCGTCGAAGGGCCTCCCGAAAAGGGCAAGACGAACCGTGTTTCCTTCGTGGCGGATGCATCGGATAAAGAACCGGGCGTGTATCGTGCCGCCTATCTTCCGCGCGAATCCGGTGGCTATCACGCCACGGCTGTCATCAGCGACAATTCCGGCCTTAAGCTCGGCGAATGCGAAACGGCTTGGACGGCGGAACCGCTGGCCAAAGAATTTGCGTCTCTCCAGCCAAACCGGCCTCTGCTCGAAGAGATTGCTCGCAAAACGGGCGGAGAGGTCCTCACGATGGATGGCCTCAGCCATTTTGTTCAATCCCTTAAAAAGAAAAAGGCGCCCATTATCGAAAGCTACAGTTTCCCGCTTTGGCATACGGGCACGGTTTTCCTCCTCGCCATGTGCTGCTTCGTCACTGAGTGGGGCGTGCGCCGCGTGAAAGGTTTGGCATGAGGTTTCTCGCTGCATTCCTGGCTCTTCTGTCGCTGGCGCTGCCAACCCGTGCCTCATCAGCTACGAATTCTTCGGCGCTCGATATTCTCCTGGTTGTCGGAGCGTCGGGCGAAAAAGAATATTCGCAGGTTTTCTCCGAGGAAGTTGAGGATTGGGTCAAGGCCTGCCGCGCGGCGAACAAATCATTCCGCGTGATCGACCCGAATACCGCCGGCACGAACCAATTCAGGGAAATAAAGGCCGCGCTCGGCGCGCAGAGTCAAGGCGAACAGGAACTGTGGATCGCGCTCATCGGCCACGGCACGTTCGACGGCAAGGAAGCGAAGTTCAATCTCAGCGGCCCTGACCTGAGCGCCAAACAAATGGCTGAACTGCTCGCTCCCATTCAGCGTCCGATCATTCTGATCGACACCAGTTCCTCCAGCGCGCCTTTCATCAACGAGTTGTCGCACCAGAATCGAATTATCGTCACCGCGACCAAGAGTGGCTGGGAACAAAACTATACGCGCTTTGGAAAATACTTCGCCAAATCCGTGACCGATCCCAGCGCGGATCTGGATAAGGACGGCCAGGTCTCGGTTCTCGAAGCGTTTCTCAGCGCTTCGCGACAGGTCGAGGATTTTTACAAAAGCGAGCGCCGCCTCGCGACTGAGCACGCCCTGCTCGACGATAACGGCGATGGCAAAGGCACTCCCGCCAGTTTCTTTCACGGCGTTCGGCCGGCAAAGAAGAATGACGAGTCGGTCACTGCCGATGGCTTCCGCGCGCATCAAATCCAGTTCATCCCCAACGAAGCAGAAGCCAAACTTTCCCCCGAATTGCGGAAGCGCAGAAACGAACTGGAAGTTTCTCTCGAAGAACTGCGCGCCCTTAAATCCCAAATGACCGAGGACGATTACATCAAACAGATTGAGCCGATCCTCCTCGATTTGAGCAAACTCTATCGGGATGCGGGGGCTTTCTCAACGAACCCCTAGCCAGCTTTTGCTCCATTGCCTCACGTTCTGACCGGGGCTCCGCCGATTTCCGAATGACGGTCCCGCGGCGATGTTCGGGTATGATCCAAAGACACGAAGAAAAATCTCAACCGCGAATCTTAAAACCCGATCTCGCCGGAGAGGCCGAAAATGCCCTGCACGCTGGCCTCCAGGTTTGCGAGGTTTGCGGCAACGAATACGACAAGCCGCTTGAGATTTTGGTCAACGGCATTTCGCATTACTTCGATTGCTTCGAATGCGCCATTCACTCCCTCGCTCCCAAATGCGAGCACTGCGGCTGCCGGATTATCGGCCATGGGATTGAAGCCAGCGGTCTTATGTACTGCTGCGCCCATTGCGCCCAGCACAAAGGCGTAACCTCGGTTAAGGATCGCGCGAACTAGCGCGGGGCCCGCCGTCTCGAACCGTGCCCAATCAAACCGACTTCGAAGTATCGCCAATCTCGACCTTTAGCAGGTGCTTTGTGATAACTCCACCTGTTTGTCAGTTCGAACAATGCTTTCAGCAGCTCCGCCTGCGCCGGAGCGTCTGCCAGCTTTGGAACCAGCGGGTGCATCGCCGTCACATTCGCGGCGATCTGGTTTGTTCGTTCTCGGATTTCCTGAATCGCGCTCGTTTTTTCCATGGAACAATTTCGGCAATCCATTCGTAACTCGCTTCAACCATCCCTTCCCGCGCTTTCGCTTGGGTCAGGAGTTCTAGCCCCGGAGTTTCGGAGTCTGCCCTGATTCTCCGCCCCCGATGATTCGGGCTAAATCATGATAGTGAACGTTCTCCGGAGCGCCCAATAAATGTGCCACTGCCCCAGATGCAAACGAATTTAGCCGCAGAGCAAAAGATTAAAAGCGTCTCCCCGCGCCGCGCCGCCGAGTTTCTTCGCGATGCCACTGGTATTCACCATGTTGTGGAAGCGCAGGTAAAACAACGGCCAGACGCCGTGGCTGTGGCCTGCAACGGAGAGAAGCTGAGCTACCGCGAATTGAACGAGTGCGCGAACCAGGTGGCCCATGCACTGCAGAAGGCCGGTGTCGGCCCGGAAAGCCTCGTTGGCCTCTTGATGAACCGTTCGGTTCGAACCGTCGTCGGCATTCTTGGGATTCTGAAAGCCGGCGGATGTTACGTGCCGATTGATCTCGCCTATCCCAAAGAACGTATTCAGTTCATCCTCAAGGACTCGAACGCGGCGGCTTTAATTAGCGAATCCGAACATGGCGAACTCGCGAGCGGCTTCAGCGGAAAGACCCTTTGTCTCGATCCGGACCTTAAGTCAATTTCCCAGGAGTCCAGGGACGCTTTGAGCGTCCCAAAGGCGCGGGCAAATGCCGCCTATGTAATTTACACGTCCGGCTCCACTGGCCAGCCCAAAGGTGTGATCGTTACGCATCATAATGTGCTCCGGCTTTTCGAAGCCACCGATCACTGGTTCCATTTCAACCACGAGGATGTTTGGACGCTATTCCACTCCTTCGCCTTTGATTTCTCGGTTTGGGAGCTCTGGGGCGCTCTTTTCTACGGCGGCACCGCCGTGGTCGTCCGCTACTGCGATTCGCGGGATCCCGCCGCCTTCTACGAACTGCTCGCCCGCGATGGCGTGACTGTGCTCAGCCAAACGCCTTCCGCCTTTCGCCAGCTGATGTGGGCCGAGGAAAACGCTCCCGAGAAGCGGCGGTTGCGCCTCCGCTATGTCGTCTTTGGTGGCGAGGCGCTCGAGCTGCAGAGCTTGCGACCATGGTACGAACGGCACGCGGCCGACGCGCCGCTGCTGGTCAACATGTACGGTATCACGGAAACGACCGTGCACGTCACTTACCGTCCGATCTACCCGCTCGATATCGCGGCGAATCTCGGCAGCGTTATCGGCGAACCAATTCCGGACCTTACCATCCACTTGCTCGATGAAAATGGGAAAGAGGTTCCGGCCGGAACTCCCGGAGAGATTTACGTGGGCGGTGAAGGTGTCGCTCGGGGTTATCTGAATCGTCCCGAGCTGAACCACCTTAAATTCATCCCCGACCATTTCAACGGGAAGTCCGGTGCTCGCCTCTATCGTTCCGGCGACTTGGCGAAGCGGCTGTCCAATGGCGACTTGGAATACCTCGGGCGCATCGATCATCAGGTGAAGATTCACGGGTTCAGAATCGAACTCGGCGAAATCGAGACGGTTCTCAACAGTCATCCCGCCATTCGCGAGAGCGTCGTCATTTGCGACGAGAGCGCGGGGGACAAGCGCCTGGTCGCGTACATCGTCGCGCGCGCCGAATTGCCGAGCCTGAACGCGCTTCGCGAGTTCGCCAGCCGCCGCCTGCCGGCCTATATGGTTCCGGCCCGCATCATCGCGCTCGATAAGATGCCGCTGACGGTCAACGGCAAGGTGGATCGCAAAGTGTTGCCCGCCCCGGACAGCGCGCGCCCCAGCTTGGGCGAGCAATTCGTCGCGCCTTCGACTCCCGACGAGAAAGCTCTGGCGGAAATTTGGCAGGAAGTTCTGGGAATCGACCAGGTCGGCGTTAATGACAATTTCTTCGAACTGGGCGGCGATTCGATCCGCAGCATCCAGGTGCTCGCGAAGGCTCAGGAACGGGGGATTAATTTCTCGCTCCAGAAACTCTTCCAGCAACCGACCATCGCGGCGCTCGCGCGGAATCTCGACGCCGAAAGCGACGACAAGATCGAGCGCAATTCACCTCCGTTCGCGCTCATCTCCGAAAAAGACCGCGCCAAAATTCCCGGCGGCGTTATCGATGCCTATCCGATTGGCCGATTGCAGCACGGGATGATCTTCCATAGCGACCTCGACAAGGAATCCGCGATTTTCCACGACGTTTTCAGTTTCCGCCTCAAGCTGCCTTACAATCGCGAGACTTTCCGGCAGGCGATTGAGCGCCTGACCGATCGACACTCGATCTTCCGCACTTCTTTCCATCTCGAAGGTTTCGCGGAGCCCCTCCAGTTGGTCCACCAAAAGGTGAAGACGCCGTTCTCGGAAGAAGATTTGCGCGACCGTCCCGCCGATGAGCAGCGACAGATCCTCATCGACTGGGTGGAATGCGAAAAACGAAATCGTTTTCAGTGGGACGCCGCGCCGTTGATGCGCCTGCATGTCCAGCGTTTCTCGGACGATGTCTTCCAGTTCATTGTCAGTTTCCATCACGCGATCATGGATGGCTGGAGCCTGGCCATGATGCTGACGGAACTCTTCCAGGATTATGCGGCGATCCTCGCGAAAAGCGAATCGCCCGTTCATGCGCCGCGTGTCACGTATCGCGATTTCGTCGCCCTTGAACAACAAACCGTTTCCAGCAAAGAATCGCAGGATTTTTGGCGCGGCAAAATCGAGAATGCCGTCACGCATACGCTTCCGCGCTGGCCGCTCAAGACCGGGAAAAAAGCCCATGAGCAAACGCGCGGGCCTGAGATTTACTACCCGGCGACGCTCTTGAAAGCTCTCCAGGATTTGGCCCGAAGCTGCGGCGTGCCCATCCGTACTGTTCTGCTGGCCGCGCATTGCCGCGTCATGAAACTCCTGACTGGTTATGACGACATCATGACTGGGCTCGTGGCGAATGGCCGGCCGCAATGCCTGGACGGCGAGCGCTTGATTGGCCTGTTCCTCAATACCCTGCCATTTCGCGTTCAGGTGGGAACCGATACCTGGCGCGAGTTGGTCAAGAAAACCTTCGCGGTCGAACAAGAGTTGATCCCGCATCGCCGCATGCCACTCTCGGACATTCAACAGATGGCCGGCGGCAAGACGCTCTTCGAAACGACCTTCGATTTCGTGCAGTTCCATGTTTACCGCGATCTGCCCGGCTACTCCGAAAACAGTTTTCTCGAGGACCACTATTTCGAAGCCAACAACTTCAATTTTTTCGTGACGTTCATGCTCGACGCCTCGGCTTCGGAGTTGCAGATGCATTTCGATTACAATCCGAACGACTTCCCGCCCGACCAGATCAAGGCGATCTGCGATTATTATACCGAGACGCTCCGCGCCATGGCCGCCGCGCCCGAGGATCCGATCACGAACGCGGATCTGTTGCCCTCGACCGAGCGCCGGAAGCTTCTGACGGAATGGAATGCGACCGAGGCCCCGATTCCCGACAAATTCGTTCACGAAATTTTCCAGGAATGCGCCGCGTGCACGCCCGACAACGTGGCCGCGATCTTTGGCCGGGAGTGGCTTTCCTATTCGGACCTGAATGCCCGCGCCGATCTTCTCGCCAACGAACTGCAGACGCAAGGCGTCGGCCCCGGCGTTCTCGTGGGAGTTTACCTGGATCGCTCCCTCGAAATGCTTGTGAGCATTCTGGGCGTGATGAAGGCGGGCGGCGCTTACG
>DASYTB010000572.1:0-9284 GCA_036002705.1 Verrucomicrobiia bacterium | reverse complement strand
CTGGAATTTCCCGGAAAATCGGAATTGCCCTCGATCCGCCACTGCCCTTAAACTGAGCGGCTAAACATTTAACTAATTAACAAAAGAGAAGGAAAGAATATGTCAGTACGATTGGGCGATATTGCCCCGGATTTCAGCGCGATGACCACGGAAGGCCAAATCGAGTTCCATAAGTGGCTCGGCAATTCCTGGGGTGTTTTGTTTTCACACCCGGCCGATTTTACGCCGGTCTGCACGACGGAGCTGGGCGCTGTGGCCAAACTGAAAGCGGAGTTCGAGAAACGCAACGTGAAAGTCATCGCCGTGAGCGTTGACCCTTTGAATTCGCATCAGGGCTGGATCAAGGACATCAATGAAACGCAGGCCTGCACGATGAATTTCCCGATCATCGCCGACTCGGATCGCAAAGTGGCGACGGCTTACGACATGATCCACCCGGCAGCGGATGACAAAGCGACCGTGCGATCGGTCTTCATCATCGCCCCGGATAAAAAAATCAAGCTCACCCTCACCTATCCTGCGAGCACCGGCCGGAATTTTCCGGAGATTCTGCGCGTCATCGATTCATTGCAACTCACGGCCAATCACAAGGTCGCGACACCCGCGAACTGGGAAAAGGGCCAGGACTGCATTGTCACGCCCGCGGTTTCGGATGCTGATGCCGAGAAGATGTTCCCGAAAGGCGTCCGCAAGGTGAAACCTTATTTGCGTTACACTCCGCAGCCAAACCTGTGAAATATTGCGGGATCGACCGATACATCGGCAAAACTCCCCTTGTCCGATTGCGGTGCCTTTCCGAGCTGACCGGTTGCGAAATTCTCGGCAAGGCCGAATTCATGAATCCGGGTGGCTCGGTCAAGGACCGGGCGGCCCTAAGTATTATCGAGGAAGCCGAAGCCGCGGGAAAGCTGAAGTCCGGCGACACAATCATCGAAGGGACCGCCGGCAACACCGGGATCGGTCTGACCGTCGTCGGCCTGGCGCGTGGCTATCGCAGCGTGATCGTCATTCCCGAAACGCAGTCGGTTGAGAAAATCCAGTTGCTCAGGACGCTCGGCGCGCAGGTCATCACCGTGCCGGAAAAGCCCTACTCCGATCCGGGCAATTACAATCGGCAGGCGCAACGGCTGGCGGAGGAGAATGGCTGGTTTTGGGCAAACCAGTTCGACAACGTGGATAACCGGCTGGCGCATTACAAAACGACCGGACCGGAAATTTGGGACCAAACAAACGGCGAGGTGACGGCCTTCGTTTCTTCTGTCGGGACGGGCGGAACATTGGCCGGAACAAGCGCGTTCCTGAAAGAGCGCAACGCGAAAATCCTCACTGTCTGCGCCGATCCGTTCGGTGCGGCCATGTGGTCCTGGTTCACGCGGGGCGACCTCGAGGTGAAAGACGGGGATTCCTGCGCCGAAGGGATCGGCCAAACGCGCGTGACGAAAAATCTCGAGGCAATCTCGATGGATGAGGCGTATCGCATCCCGGACCAAATGGCGCTCACCATCGTTCACCATTTGCTGAAAGAGGAGGGAATCTTTGTCGGTCTCTCCTCCGGAATCAACATTGCCGGCGCCGTGCGGCTCGCGGCGCAGCGCGGCCGAGGCCAGATCATAGCGACCATTCTCGCCGACTCAGGCATCCGCTACATGTCCAAGGTTTTCAATCGCGACTGGCTGAAGGCTAAGAATCTCGATCCTGACCTGCCGCTGGAATCCGTCCGCGAGTAGATACTTTCTCGGGAGGCAACCTGCTTGCGTCGAAATCAGCACGTGATTGTTCACTTGCATCTGCACGGCCTGGGGAGGCTGAAGAATCGAGCGAGAACTCGCGACCCGGCGGGGATGCTTAGCTAGGGGGCCCCAGAGAGTCCTGATCTATCCCGGAATCAGGCTACGGCAATTTCAGTGCTGTGAGAAGCGCCGGGCGAGACTCCTAACGATTACGTGTATTTGAGAACTTCTTCGATGGTCGTTTCGCCGTCGAAAATACCGCGCATACCGTCCTCGCGAAGGGTGATCATTCCCTCCTCGACAGCTTTTTGGCGGATGACGACCGTGGGGGCGCGTTCGTTAATGAGCTCGCGGATGGGTTCGCTCACAGCGAGAAGTTCGAAAATGCCTTTGCGGCCTTTGTAGCCCGTGTCATTGCAATTCGAGCAGCCACGCCCGTAATAGAACACCTTGTCCCCGACGTCGTGCGGCGAAAGATTCAATAAAGAGAGCTGATTCTCGGTCGGTTCGAACGGAGTTCGGCACTTCTTGCAAGCCGTGCGGACGAGGCGCTGGGCGAGAACGGCCATCAGCGAAGAGGAGATCAGAAACGGTTCAACTCCCATATCGACGAGACGAGTCACGGCGCCGGGAGCATCGTTCGTGTGGAGCGTGCTCAAGACCAAGTGACCCGTGAGCGACGCCTGAATGGCAATCTGGCTCGTTTCGAGGTCACGCATTTCTCCGAGCATGATGATATCGGGGTCTTGCCGCAGGAAGGAGCGCAAGGCTTTCATGAAGGTCATGCCCACACCGTCATTGATTGCGACTTGCATGATGCCTTCGATATCAAATTCGACAGGGTCTTCCGCGGTCAACAGCTTTGAATCGATGGTGTTGATGCGCCGCAGGCAGGAGTAGAGCGTGGTAGTCTTTCCGCAGCCGGTGGGGCCGGTTACGACGAAAATGCCATTAGGCTGGAGGATCGCCTGCTCGACGTAATCAAAGACGTGTTTGGGCAGACCGAGATGTTCGAGGTCAAGGTTCACCGCCGATCGATCCAAAACGCGGAGCACGACTGACTCGCCGAATTGCGTCGGGAGGGTGGACATACGGAAGTCGATCTGCCTGCCACCCAGGTTAAGAGAAATACGTCCGTCCTGAGGCAGCCGCCGCTCTGAAATGTTCAGATTGGCCATGATTTTTAGGCGTGAAGCCACCGGACCAGCCAGGTGCTTCGGAGGCGGAGACATTTCATAGAGCGCGCCGTCCACACGGTAGCGAATCTTGTATTCATCCTCGAATGGTTCGAAGTGAATATCGCTGGCGCGATCGTTGACTGCCTGAAAGAGGACCAGATTAACAAATTTTACAATGGGCGTGGCGTCGGCCAACTTCGTTACGTCCGGGAGATCATCTTTGGCCCCGACACTTTCCTTCAATTTATCCTCGCCAAGCTCCTTGAGAATATCGGCGAAACCGGCGGCGAGATTGGTTTCGGGATAAAACTTGGTGATCATCGCCTGGATTTGCAGGGGATCGGCGACGACGGCCATGATCTCCTTGCCCGAAACGAAGGCGACCTGATCGACGGCTTCCGGGTTCAAAGGATCGCTGAAAGCCACCTGAACGGTCGGGCCATAGACGGCCACCGGAACGCATTGATACATGCGCGCGGCATCGGCGGGGATCGCTTCAATGATTTCCTTGTTCAGGTCGGCCTCGGAAATCTGGACGACTTCCGTGCCTAGATGATTTGCGATGGCGGTAAGGACCGAGTCCATCGGAGCGTAGCCGGCGTCCGCGATGATCTGGTGGATCGGTTTGCCGGACTTGGCGTTCTCCTGGAGGACTTCCTCGACTTGCAAATCGTCGAGCAAGCCCTGTTCGCGAAGCAGGGTAAGAAGGGGATTATTCGGGTCTGCCATATTATGCTGTGAGCGCCATTATGCGACCGGCGCGGCTTTGGCGGCCTCGATTTCCTGCAATTTTGCCAGGATCGTTGTTGGATCCTGGGCTTTCGTGATGACCTCGTGCTGAGAAATCATCCCGGCTTGATACTTATCGATGAGGAAGCTGTCGAGCGTGACCATTCCATATTTGGCGCCGGTTTGAATATCCGAGTTGATGCGGAAGCTCTTGTTGTCGCGAATGAGAGCGCCGATGGACGGGGTGTTGATCATGATTTCGAAGATAGCGACGCGGCCCGGCTTGTCGGAACGAGGCAGGAGCAACTGTGAAATCACGGCCTGCAAGACGGTGGAAAGCTGAATGCGAATTTGCTCCTGCTGGTTGGTTGGGAACGCGTTCACAATACGGTCGATCGTCTTGGCCGCGCCCGTCGTGTGAAGCGTTCCGAAAACCAAGTGGCCGGTTTCGGCCGCGGTGATCGCCGCTTCCATTGTTTCCAGGTCACGCAACTCGCCAACGAGGATCACGTCCGGGTCCTGGCGCAACGCGCGGCGGAGAGCTTCCGCGAAATTGGGAACGTCCACGTTCACTTCACGCTGGGTAACGAGGCCCTTTTTATGTTTGTGGTAATACTCGATGGGGTCCTCGATGGTGATAAGGTGGGCATCATCGCGCTCTTCGTTAATGATGTTAATCATTGAGGCGAGGGTCGTCGTTTTGCCCGAACCGGTCGGACCGGTCACGAGGACCAGACCACGCGGTTTGTAAAGGAGTTCGCGGACCGAGGGCGGCAAGCCGATTTGCTCCATGGTGAGGAGCTTGCTGGGAATCTGACGGAGAACGAGACCGAAATTACCCTTTTCCTTAAAAACACTGACGCGGAACCGAGCGAGTTCGCCGAAAGCGAAGCCGAAATCGGCGCCGCCACGTTCGCGAACGTGTTGAACGTGTTCTTCGGATGTAATACTCCGCATGAGCTCTTCAGTATCTTCAGGGCGGAGGGGGGGACCTTCAACGCGGTGCAAAACGCCGTGCAAACGAATAACGGGTGGTGTGCCAACACGGATATGCAAGTCAGCGGCTCCTTCGGAGACCATCAACTGCAAGAGATCGGACATCTGATACGACATATGTACAATTTCTTCTAAAAAGCTTAATCAACTTCAGCCATGGTCGAACGGATCACCTCATCCGCCGTGGTCAATCCCGCGAGCACTTTTCGAGTGCCATCTTCGCGCAGAGTGCGCATGCCCATTTCCCGTGCGCGGGCGCGAAGCACGGTTGCCGGAACCTTCTCGTAAATGAGCTTTCTGGCTTCGTCGTCAATGACGAAGATTTCGAAAATCCCGAATCGTCCGCGATGCCCCGTCTTCTTGCAGTCGGCGCATCCTTTGCCTTTGGAGACTTTCGCTTCGGCGAGGCTGCTCGGATCAATCGCCAAAGCCCGCAGCTCGGTGTCGGTCGGGGTGTAAGGGGCGATGCATTTCTTACAGATTTTGCGAACCAGCCGCTGGGCCATGAGAGCGCGCGTCGAAGAAGCAACCAGGAACGGTTTCACGCCGATATCGATGAGACGCGTCACGGCGCTGGGGGCATCGTTGGTATGCAGAGTGGAGAACACCAGGTGGCCCGTCAGCGAGGCGTTGATCGCAATGCTGGCGGTTTCCAAATCACGGATTTCCCCGAGCATCACGACGTTTGGCGCCTGGCGCAACATCGAGCGAAGCGCGGCCGCGAACGTGAACCCGATGGATTCATGCACTTGCACCTGATTAATTCCTGACAACTGGTATTCGACAGGATCTTCGACGGTAATGATCTTGCGGTCAGGCCGGTTAATATAGTTTAGACAGGAATAAAGCGTGGTCGTTTTACCGGAACCGGTGGGACCCGTAACGAGGAGGATGCCGTCGGGCAGGCCGATGAGGCGTTCGAAAGTTTGCTGGTCATCCGTAAAGAAGCCAAGCTCCGCCAGACCGAGGCGAAGACCTTCTTTATCCAGAATACGCATGACGATGCTTTCACCATGGACGGTCGGGAGGCAGGAGACACGAAGGTCGATGGTTTTGCCGCCCACTTGCGCCTGGATACGTCCGTCCTGCGGGATGCGTTTTTCCGCAATGGACATGTTGGACTGGATCTTCAGACGGCTGATGATCGAAGCCTGTAAGGTCTTGGGCGGACCCTGCATTTCATGGCAAACACCGTCGATTCGGTACCGAACGCGGAACTTTTTCGCGAGCGGTTCAAGATGGATATCGGAGGCGCGAGCTTTAAAAGCTTCGACGAT
Organism: Verrucomicrobiia bacterium; assembly: GCA_036002705.1. Lineage (GTDB taxonomy): Bacteria > Verrucomicrobiota > Verrucomicrobiia > Limisphaerales > SXQI01 > DASVNK01. The sequence goes on along the minus strand of DASYTB010000572.1, from coordinate 3,374 downwards.
CAGCGTGTTGACCAGTTTGATGATCGGCGCATCCGCTTCGACGACCTGTTCATCATTGCCGCCGAGCACTCCGATATTACCGACTTCGACTTCACCTTCGGTGATGTCCTGAATCATCTTGCTAACGCTGTCATCGCGAGCGCTGCCGCCGCCGCCGTAATATTTGTTGAGAGCGGCTTCGATGTCTTCGGGCGTGGCGACGCGGGGCTCGACATCCATATTGATGGCATGGCCCAAACCATCGAGCGTATCGAGGTCGGACGGATCGGCGAGCGCGACGACGACTCCGGTTTCGGTTTTGTAAACAGGAACAACGTTGAAGCGGCGGGCGACGTGGCGCGGAATGGCAGCGATGGCGTCATCGGCGATTTTCATTTCGCCCAGCGGAATGAATTCCACGCCTAATTGCGCGGCCCTCGCAGTAGCGACCTGAGAAGAAGCGATCACGCCTTTCTTCACGAGGGTGTCGATTACTCCTTCACCGCTGCTGTCGGCTTCCGCGCGGGCCTCCTCGATGTCCGAAGACATCAGCAGGCCCATATCCACCAGCGTATCAATCAGATAATCGTCTTTTGCGGCCACAACTTACCTCTCGCTTCGCGGGATGAATTTCCAACTTCGAAGTGGGACGTTGAATAGTAATTGGCCAACACTCAAAGTCAAACCGTCGCGCATTTGAACGCAGCAGAATCTTCAGCAAGGCTTGGGCCGTCCATCCGCTGTCCGTGGCATCCGATTTCTTCCATAGAATTCGGACGAGGTGAATCGTGTTTCCAACTGAAATATTTATTGTTTAAACGGCTCCGGGATTGCCGCGCCGTCTTTTCGCGGATCTGACGCGCCGAAATTCACTCCGCTCGAGTAATCCCGCATCACCGCCTGACCTCCGCCGACATCCTGGGCATAAGGGGGAAGCAGTTGCACCTTGTGGCCGCGCTTTTCCAGTTCATCCCGTACGACCTTTGGGATGCGTGATTCGATTTTTACATCGCACCCTTCAAACGTCAGTTTCGTAAAACGGGGGCTGTCAATCGACGACTGAATATTCATTTCGAAATCAACGACTTTGGACACGAATTGCGCGTGCGCCTGCGATTGATTGAACCCGCCCATGATGCCAAAGGCAATTCGCGTGTCACCGCGCTCCATCATCCCGGGAATGATCGTGTGCAGCGGACGTTTGTGCCCGGTAAGGACATTCGGATGTTTCGGTTCGAGGCTGAAAAGCGCGCCGCGATTGTGCAGGATAAAGCCGCAGCCATCCGGCGCCAAACCAGAGCCAAAGCTCTCGTAATTACTCTGAATGCAAGAGATCATGTTACCTTCCTTGTCCACGGCGCAGAGATACGTCGTGTCCGGTCCCGCTTCGAAGGTCAGGCTTGGTTCGGGCTGGCAATTCGCTTCGTTCGGGTTGATCAGTCTGGCGCGCGCTGCGGCGTGCGTTTTTGAAAGAATCTCCTTTACCGGGACATGCGCGAAATCCGGGTCGCCCACATATTGCAACATGTCGGCATAAGCGAGCTTCTTCGCCTCGATCATCAGGTGCAAGGCCTGCGCGGAGTTCACTCCGTACTCGGACAACGGGAATTGCTCCATGATGTTCAACATCGCCAGCGCGCCGATGCCCTGGCCGTTCGGTGGAATTTCATAAACCGTCCAACCGCGATAGGTCGTCGAGATAGGGTCCCCCCATTTTGCCTGATACTCACGAAAATCATCACGCGTCATCGTACCGTTCATTTTCTCGCTGAAAGCAACGATCCGCTCGGTGATGGCGCCGTCGTAGAATGCTTTCCTTCCCTTCGCGGCAATCTGTCGATAGGACCACGCCAAATCGGGATTCTTGAAGATTTCCCCGGTTTTCGGCGCGACCCCATTCGGCAAATACGTTCGCGACGCGTTTTCCGTTTTGCGCAGCTTCGTTTCAGAGCTTTTCCAATAACCCGCGTCCAACTCCGTCACCGGAAAACCACGCTCGGCCAATCGAATTGCCGGGGCGAGCACCTGCGCCAGCGACTTCTTCCCAAACCGCTTTAGCAGCATCTCCCAGCCAGCCACCGCGCCGGGAACGGTCACGGAATGAATCCCGTTTGTGGGCATTTTGAGATTTCCTTGTGCCCTGAGCATTTCGGGATTCAGCCTTTTCGGCGCCCAGCCACTCGCGTTCAACCCATAAAGCTTTTGGGTTTTCGCGTCGTAATAAATGCAGAACATGTCCCCGCCGATCCCGCACATCATCGGCGAAACCAGACCCATCATCGCATTCGCCGCGACAATCGCGTCCGCCGCCGTTCCACCCTCCGCCAGAATTTGCGCGCCCACCTGCGAGGCGAGCGGCTGTTCTGTCGCCACAATCCCGGTTTGGGAAATCACCATGGACCGGGTTTGCACACGGGACTCCGCGGCCACGGCGGAAACGACACCAAGCAAAAGCATACAAATGCGCGGGTTCATGCAGCGCATTTTAGAAAGGCTCCCGCTTAAACGCGACAGGGAAATTCGAGCGACCAGCGAAACACTCAGCCGCAAGACGATCCGCAGAGTTCATCGCGTTCACCGTAGGCCGAGAAAAAGGTTCAGCGAGGCAAAGAAAGTATTTTCAATGCGCGGATTTTCGTGGAATAATTCTTCGCGACAGTGGGCAAGCAGCCTGCTCTCCCGTAATTTATGGCCAACCAGACCGTAGCTGATGACGTGGTCGCAAGAAAAGCTCCTTCTTCGATCCCTCCAACCAACGCTCCCAAATATCCCGGCATTCCCGTGACGTGCAACGGCAATCAACTTGTCGCGCAATACGTGGAAACGCGGGTCACGGAAGGGGGGGTGTTCTATCCAATCACCCCTTCGACGGAAGGTGGGGAACTCTACCAGCAATCGTATGCCCAGGGCGAGCTGAACGTTTTCGGGCAACCGAAAATCGCCATCGAATGCGAAGGTGAACACGCGGCCCAAGGCGGCGCCACGGCGCTTTCTGTCACGGGACGCCGGACGGTGAATTTCACGTCCGGCCAGGGAATCGTTTATGCGATGGAGCAGTACTACCACGCGCCGGGAAAGTTTTCGACAATGGTGCTTGAGGTCGGGGCGCGGGCGCTGACCAAGCACGCTCTGAATGTTCATTGCGGCCACGATGATTTTTACGCCGCGCTGGACACGGGGTGGACCATGCTGATGGCGAGAGACGCACAGCAAGCCGCGGATCAAGGGATTATTCTGCGCAAAGTCAATGAACTGGCGCTGAACCCAGGCATGAATATCCAGGATGGTATGCTCACCACGCATTCGGAGCGCACCTACCTTGCCCCCGAGGCGGCTCTGCTTCGTGAATTTCTCGGCTTCAGCGAGGATGTCATCCCCTGCCCGACGCCCGCGCA
>DASYTB010000571.1:0-4110 GCA_036002705.1 Verrucomicrobiia bacterium | reverse complement strand
TGACCGATGCCAATCGAGGGGGGATTTTGGGAATGCCCGGCATTCTGGCGGTGACTTCGTTCCCCACTCGTACCAGCCCGGTGAAACGCGGCGTCTGGGTGCTCGAACAGGTGCTGGGTGAACAGGTGCCACCCGTGCCTCCAAACGTTCCGCCCCTGGACAAACAGGACAAGAAAACCGTCGAGAATCTGACCCTGCGCCAACGCACCGAACTTCACCGCAAGGATCCCACCTGTGCCAATTGCCACAAGGTTCTCGATCCGATCGGCTTTGGTCTCGAGAATTTTGACGCCATCGGCCGGTGGCGCGACCAGGACGACAGCGGCGGGCCGATTGATGCCGGCGGCGAACTTCCCGGTGGAAAACACTTCACCTCCCCTAAAGAACTGAAAGCCATTATCGCGGCGCGAAGTGCGGACCTCGCCCGTAACGTGACAGAGAAACTCATGGCCTACGCCCTATGCCGTCAGCTCGAAGGCTACGACGAAATCGTAGTCGATCATTTGATGGAAACCCTCGCGCAAGACAACTACCGCATGCAGACCCTCATCACCGAAATCGTCAGCAGCTATCCCTTCACCCATCGCCGCATCCAGGACATTCAGGAACAAATCGCGTTCTCGTCCAACGAGAAATAGCTTCATCGTCGACGAGTTGAAGACCTTCTGCGTTCTCTTCAACCGCCACGTTGCTGGGGCGGTGTTTCTTCGAGCAGCGCCTCAAGTTCGGCAATCGATTCCAAATCTTTGGGCCGGCCAGCGGCACGTTTCAACTTGATGAGCGTCGGCACCTCCAGCACGAACGGCAATCCTGGTGGTGCGCCGCGCAGGTACGGAGAGAGTGGCTTCAGTAATTGTGAGATTCTTTCGAGGCTCCCTTTGCTCCGTGCTCACCGAATGGTGGAGTTATGTGTGGACGCGCGGGTTTTCGGGTTTTCGGGCCGCAGGAAGGGCGAGGCTCTTTCGCACTCGGAGCATCGAAGGCGAGTGCTAAGAGTACGAAAGAAAAGATAAGTGAATGGGTCGGCTTGACCCAGGGCGTCGGCTCGAAGATTCGCCTGTGCCCTGATACCTTCTCGTATCATCCCCCCTGGGATTTCGATTTGCGCTGGCGGTGGCTTGGGCGTTCGATCGGACTTGCGTTTCACCCTAGAGTGAGAGCAGGTGTTGATGTTTCGAGCGGGCGAGGCGACCGCTCGCGACAGCCGAGGCGGCTGTCCTACCCAATTTAGCTTGCCGGCTGGGTGATCGTGATGCGCTGGCTTGCCTGGTGGGCGGATTGGAAGCAGGCGTCCATGACTTGCTGAGTTTTGAAGGCGATCTCGGGCCAGGTTTCATTCAATTTGCCGGAGAGGATCTGGGCCGCGAAATTTCGAAACAGATTTGTCTCCTGCGAACTTGGGTGGCTGTTGCTGTACTCGGGGGTCGAGAATTTTTGCCAATGGGGTTCCATGTTGAAGTCGCAGCCTTCGATGGCGAAGACGGGGTTGTTCGTTTCGAAGATGTTCTCACAACCGAAGAAGGGCAGGACAAAATCGGCCATGCGCAAAACCCCGGTCGATCCGCTGATCTGGGCCCATTGCTCGATGGATGTAACAAAGGAGCAGTAGAACGACGACGATATTCCGTGGTCGAAGAGCAACTCGCCGGAAAATTCGCTCGGAGTTTCTTTCTGCCCGGCTTTTGTTTCCGACGCCTTGAGAATGCGCCCGGTCACGGCGCACGGCATTTGCTCTTTCATGGTCCAAAGGGCGAGGCGAATGCAGTACCAGCCGAGATCGCCGAGGCTGCCGTAGGGTTCCAGGACCGGGTTGACCCGAATGTTCGAAGCGAAAAATTCCGACGTGCCCGCGAAACTGAACGCGGACGTGATTCGTTTGATCTCGCCCACTCCTCCTCTGTCCAGGACTTCGCGAATCTTTTTCAGGCGGACGCTGTGCATGAACATCACTCCATCCATGAACTGGACGCGATGCTGGCGGCAGGTGTCGATCATCTCGCGCAAATCTCCGGGACTAATCGCGCAGGGCTTCTCGCACACGACATGCTTGCCGGCTTCGGCGGCGCGAAGCACCCACTCCTTGCGCAAGCCAGTGGGCAGCGGGATGTAAACGGCGTCCACATCGGGTGATCCAACTAGCTCCTCATAAGATCCGAGCGCGCGCGGGTCGCTATCCATCGGAGCCTGCTTCTGGCAATCAGCGACGAACTCGCGCGCCCGCGCCAGGTCGCGGCTGGCGACGGCGATCACGCTCCCATTCCCGCTGTTTTGGATGGCCTTCCAGTTCTTGCGCGCAATCTGCGCCCCACCGAGGATTCCCCACCGAACTTTCTTTTCGTTCATAAGCATTAGCCAATTTCTTTGAGCAAAGTTTTGGCTTGTTTGACCCAGATTCTGTCCTGCTTTTTTTGAAACGCGGCGGCATGAGACTCGTCCGCCAGCAACTCGGTAAGCTCTTTTTTGGCGCGTTCCTTCTCACCCATCTGAATGTAAAACTCGGATACCTGCACTCGCGCCCGCGCGTAGCTGTGGTCTTCGAGGACCTGCTGCCACGCCGCGAGGGCTTGCTCCCGGCGCCCCGATTTGCCGAGGGCTTCCGCGTAGCCCATCAAAGTGTGGCCGTAATCGTGTTTCGGGTTTTCGCGCGCGACTTTTTCCAGGAGGGGACCCGCGGCGTCCAATTTGCCCTGGCGGAGAAGGCATTGGCCCAAATGAGCTTGAAAATCCACATCACTGCTGTCGCGTTCAATGGCGGCGCGGTAAGATTTTTCAGCTTCGGCCAGCTTGCCATCTTGAAAATAGATGTCGCCCAACTCGGCGTGGTGATGCGCTTTGTCCAGATGATGGATTTGGGCTTCGAGTTCCTTGATTCGTTTGCGCTTGTGCGTTCCGGGAAGCTCGAATCCTTGCGTGGCGCGCGGTTGGGCGCGATAAACCAGGAAGTAGTAGAGGAGCGCGTTCAGGACGGGAAAGAAAAAGATGAACGCGGCCCAGAACCACTCCCGGCGGCGGATGGCGTCCACCAGCATCCAGACTTGAAAGGCGAGCAGAAGCAGGAGCCAGGGCTCGTGCCAATACGATTTTAAATCCAGCAGGTTCAAGATCGCCAACATCGACGGGCAGATTGATAGCGGATTCTCGCGTCAAGGCGAGAGAAAGAAAGACAGCGCAAACGCATCTAAGTTTTCAGGGACGCGGGCTCTGCGAGGAAGGAGCGTCGGGCGAGGCGCCCGACGGGATAGGCGGGGCGCTGCGGGGCGCCGGTCCTACCCGCCGGATTCGCGGGAATTTAGATCGTTTGCTGAAAAAAGAGGGGCGCTATTGACGCGCGAAATCAAAACAGAGGAGTTTGTTTTCGGAGCGAAGATAGAGGCGCTTGTCCGAGAGAATGGGAGCGGTCCAGCAGGGGTATTTTAGTTCGGGAACCGCGTAGCGGGCGAGTTCCTCGGGTTTTTCGGGGTTCACGCGGAAAATGCCGAGAATACCGGTTTCGCCCAGGACGATCAGTTTGCCGTCGGCCATGAGGGCGGAGCCTCGGCCGTAAGTTTGCTCGGGTCCGTACCCGCTCCAGTGTTCGTCGCGGTCCCACATGATCCTGCCGGTTTTGTATTCGACGCAGCGGAAGTGGGCGTCGGGCGGATTTCGTCCGCTGAAGGCGTAGAGATAGCCGTTGTGGAAAATGGGCGTCGTAAAGTGAATTTCCAGCGCGGTGCTGCGCCAGACCGGTTCGACCTGTTTATTTCCGGGAAGAACCCTGAGGAGAACGGCCCCGATTTTGTAGTAAGCGGCGGAAACCAGAACATCATTAGCGATCACAACGGGGTTCATGGCGTTGACGGAATCATTCACGGTGGAGCGAAACCAATAGCTGAAATTCACCTCGCCATTTTCGGGTTTTACGGAGACCAGACCCTGGCGCGTCAAGCAAAAGATCTGGCGTTCGCCGTTGACGGTCGCGGCCACGGGCGTGGAATAGCTCGCTTGCTTGTCATGGCGGAAGCGCTTCCAATCCACTGTGGGGTCACCCCGCCAGCCAATCATCGGCTGACCTTGCCAGTTTTTTTCGCCCACACTTTCCCAAAGCGTTTTGCCGGTCTCGGGATCGAACGC
>DASYTB010000570.1:0-2441 GCA_036002705.1 Verrucomicrobiia bacterium | reverse complement strand
TGACCGGGATCAAAATCTTTACCTGGAAGCTCAGTTTGGCGTTCAATCCGCGTGGGTTCATAGACTCAATATTGGGGCAGTCCTTTGATCCCCAGCGCGAAATCCACGCGCGCCTCCCCGTTTTCAGGAACAACGACTTGCTCCGTCCGGGCGGGGATTCTTTCGTGCCACGCCTTTAGCTTGTAAGTGCCAGCCGGAACATTCTCGATGCGATACTGGCCCGATTTTTCAACCGCCGCATAATAGGGATTTTGCAGGACGAGAATGACACAGCTCATTTTCGTATGAATGGAGCAGAAGACATCCACGCGTCCTGCGTGATCGAAGCGGTTGGATTTAATTACCGGGTCTTTATAGAGGCCGAGATCAAAAGAATTCGGCTCGGACATGGAAAATACGTTGTGATAAATGTCGTCATGGTTCGGCCATTCGACCGTCGTTCCGACCGGCAGCGGCAGGACGTGGGGATGAAAACAGGCGTCTCGCTGCGTGATAACCTGTAGTGTTCTGGGTTTCATCGCGGGGGCATTCGTCACCTCCTGATCAATGAAAACAAGGAAGCCGTCCAGCTCCGCGTAGTTGACTCTTTCCACGAACTTGTATTTGCGGCTGTCGTACCGGCCGCCGCTGCTTCCCGGTCCGCCTGGCTCGGCTTTGCCTTCGGCCCGCACGGTCCCGACAATCGTCCCTCCGCAGGCCAGGCGCGGGATCAAAAGGAGAAGTAGAATAAGCAAGGCGCTACGCATCAGAATTTAAATCCGAGTTCCATCCCGAAAAAGTTATGATCGATCCGCTCCGTTCCGCCCACGGTCGAGCCTTGTTCGAGCGTGTACTCAAGCTTGGCCACTAAATTTTCGCTCCAGCGATAACCCACACCCAGGCTCAATCGCCAGAGATCGCGCGTCAGCGGCCCAAAAAAATACTCGCCAAAATCGCCGAGTCCCACGATAGGCATTCCTTTGTCGGAAAGCACTTGGCTGAAGCGGCTCGCGGCATAGAACTTCTTCGGGAGGTTTTGCAGGGCTTCGGCGTAATAGTACCAGCCATCGCGCGACCGATCGGTGGTGGGGTTGTTATCGCTGTAATCGAAGTAGCCGCCGGCCAATTTCAGGTGGCCGCTCTTCCAGAACGTTTGCGCGTCCAATTCGTACAGATTGGCCTGGAATTTCGTCGCCGCCGGGTCCATCGCTCGAAAGAACCCGTTCCCAAACCAAAGCGCAGACAACATATCGTCCGAGGTGGAGACATCGCCCGTGCGCATTCCACTGAAGCTTAGGCGCACGTGTTTTCCGAAGTTATACCCGATTCGTCCGGCAATGGATTTGTCCCCGGTGAAGTCTTTTAATGAAGGGATGCCACCGTTCTGAAGCGCTACGGCGTAATCGAAACCGTAGCCATTCCCATAAATCTCGACTCCTTCATCCACGCCCCAAACGTCGCTCAGGGAATGCGAGATGAGCGGATTATCAATGACATAGCGCGCATTATATTCCTCGCCAAAGGGAGTGTACATCCGACCCACCCGCAGGCTCAGCCAGTTATGATCGGTCCAGCGGCGAAGAACGTTTTCGAAATCGATATACAACTCGCCCAGATGGAAATTTTCGTCCGGCGCTTCCCGCGTCACTACATCGAGCTCGCTGTAGAAGTACGTATTGTTCCATACCGGCGATTCGAGGAAGAGCTTGGCTTCATCCACCCGAAAAGTGCTGCTCGGATATTGTCCCTGCTTATCCGCGGCAAAAAAGGCCACGCCGCCTTCCGCTCCGAGATGCACTCGGCCAAAATTAAAGCCCGTGTTCGCTTTTTCCCCGCTCTCCGCTGCTGGGGCAGTGCTGCCGTTGCCCACTCGGCTTTGCAAATCGTCGATGACCCGCTTTTGGTCCGCCAGTTGTTGCCGGAGCGCGTCATTTTGATTTTCGAGCGCGCGCAAGCGTTCCTCAATAGATTGAGCACGAAGAATGGACGGAGCGCTAACCGCCAGGACGAAGGCAGTCATCGAGGACAGGGTACAAGGATTTAAATGCTTCATGTCAGCACAACACCACTCGAAAACAGCGCTGCCCCTTTTATCGGCAAAAGCCTCCTCTCGCTTGAGCAGGTGGAATTAAGTTGTGCCGGCCCGTTTTTTTGGAAGATTCACGCGCCGTGAAACAATCAATCGTCACATTGGACCTCGAAGGCGTGCTTGTTCCGGAGATCTGGATCGCCGTCGCGGAAAAAACGGGTATTTCCGAATTGCGCCTGACCACGCGTGATATCCCCGACTATGACGTTTTGATGAAGGGGAGACTCAGGATTCTCGCGGAACACGACCTGGGCATTCGGGATATTCAGGAGGTGATCGGCACGTTGCGCCCGCTGGAGGGCGCGCGCGAATTTCTCGATGAACTGCGTTCGCTCACCCAGGTGATTATTCTCTCGGACACTTTCGAAGAGTT
>DASYTB010000569.1:0-4344 GCA_036002705.1 Verrucomicrobiia bacterium | reverse complement strand
TTTTCCGGAAATATTGGCGGACAAAGCACGACGGGCGGCGGCTGGGATACGCACGGATTCAACAACACGCGGATGTATCCGATCATCGAGAAGTACCATCTGCCGATCACCGATCAAACGCTTCCCACGTTCCTGGAAGATCTCGATGACCGCGGCCTCCTCAAGGATACGCTCGTCGTCTGGATGGGAGAATTCGGCCGCACGCCGAAAATCAACGAGAACGCCAGCCGCGATCATTGGCCCGATTGCTACACCGTTTTGCTCGCCGGCGGCGGGGTAAAACGCGGGTTCATTTACGGCGCCTCCGATAAGAATGGCGCCTATCCCGCGGAGAACCCGGTTCGTCCGGACGATCTGGCCGCCACGATGTTTTATCTGCTCGGAATCGATCCGCGTACACATGTCTATGGCGTGGGAAACCGACCGGTCCTGATCGCGGAGGGCAGCCCGGTTATGGATGTGCTCGCGTAACGGGACTGGCGCACGCTCGATCAGTGAGCCTTGAAGCTCGTGTACGGCCGCACACGCGCAAAGTCACAGCGGCGATGGCAAGGAATTCGCCCGCTCAGCTACGACTCGATCGTGCCGGTTTCGGCTTAAATTGGAAGCGCGGAAGCCATGCCGACGAGTTCGCCTTTTCGCAAAAGCAGCCAGGTAAATTCCGCCGGAAATCTGACAGAAGTTTGCCACCGGAAGCTTGGCAAAGTAACATTGGAATCGTGAATTCAGTTGCCGAGATCAAAAGCATCGCTGGCGGATTGGTCCTCTCCAATCCGGGCATTTTCGGCGGCGCGCCGGTTTTTTCTGGCACACGTCTGCCAGTGCAAACGCTTCGCGGACGGAAGCTCGCCATTCTCGAACTCTGGACGAATCATCGACCGACACTGGAGAGACATTGGTCTCACATCCGGTAGAACGCCGAAACATGCGCCACGGAGAATATCGCGCTCTTCAGCATCCCTGAAGAGCCCATTATCGGAATTGCCGGCAGGACGCCGGCTCTTCTCAGTCCAACTGAACGGCTCGGTAAAAGCGGCTCGGCTTCTGGCCGGCGGCTGGATCGGAAATTTCGAGCTGGCCATCCGTATTCACGGTCGTGCTCAGCTCCGACCATGTTTTCAAATCGTCGGAGACTTCGATGCGGTAACGGACCCCCGGCTCGCCCGAAAGTGAGAATTGGAATTTGCCGTCCTTCGGGTTGTAAGTTCCGCCGAGGCTCGCCGGAATGGCGTCGCGACCGATCAAGGTTGTTTCCGCGCCCGGCACGGTGACAAGATCGAACCCGCTGGAAAGCTCGACGGGATTGATTTGGATCGGCCACAGGTATTGATTCGTCGCGCCCGGCTGCACGGTGAAGGTGAATTCAGCCAGCGTGCCATTGTTTGTAGCCCAATCCGCATCGGTGCTGACGGCGAGCGAAATCGTTCCATCCTGATTCGCGTAATCGTTGTTTGGCGAAAGATTCGAAGCGTTGATCGCATTGGCCGGAATGATCGCACCGGTCTTGAACGAGCTTGCGCTATCCAATCGCAGCGCGGCGGCGGGATATTCAACTTTCAACGAAGCGCCGGAGAGCGCGCCTGAAAACGCACTGAGGTTCACTTTTACAGTGATTTTATCTCCGGCCGCCGCTCGTTGTTTATCGACGCCAAGAATGACTGAGGGCGCGGGTTCCATGACTTGCGGCAGCGGCACGGGTGACTCTATTTGCGGACGTGCGCTTTGCCCACTGGGGAAGCTTTGCTGGCTTATAGATCCCGGCTGCTGGTCGAGTCCAACAACCGCGCGTAAGACGCGAATGACATCGCCAACATCAAGCAGGCTATTTTTGTTCAGGTCGTTCGCAGCGACATCCCAGGGACGCGGCGTTTCCAGGCCGTTCACCAGCCGCATGATCTCGGAGGCATCGCCGACATCCAACCGGTCGTTGGCGTTGTTATCGCCAACATATTTGCGCCTGCTAATTTCGACATAACCGGAAAGCACGTCCGTCCCGGTCGTCAACGGATCGCCGGTGACCGAGAAGATTCCGCTCTGGACGAGAGCCAGCGAGATTTCCTGGGTTTGGGGCACGCTACGGGCGTGGAAGAAGATATTCGCGACGTGTTGCGTGCCGGCGGAAAGAGTCAAACCGGAGAGGGCAAACGAACCGCGAACCGTGCCGGGAGTATTCGTGTTGTTCTGGGTGAAGGCGCCTTGCAGGGTATCGTCCCAAACAATTTCAGGATCTTCCAGATAATTGCGATCGTAGTTGAGACTGAACGTGACGCCAGAAACATCTCCCCGGCTCGCCAGCATAATCGGAACGCTCACCCGCGCGCCCTCCTGGGACGAGGCAACCTGCCCGACGGAAAGAACACGGCTCGCTTGCAGCACCACCGTGACGCTGGCGGAAGTTTGGTTCGAGGAGGTGTCCACCGCAGTGACGCGAAGCACGTTGGTCCCGCGCGTCAGAGTGAGGTTCGGGATGCTGAATTGGCCATTTTGCAGAGTGATCGAGCCGCCAGTCTGCCCGTTGTTTTCCCATTTGGCCGAAGCCACGGCCACATTGTCGGTAATCGAGCCGCTCAGCGTCACGCGATCATCGAAGGTCACGCCTGATAAGGGTGAGGTAATCACCATCACCGGCCCGTTTGTATCGGGAATTTTGACGGTAAGAATTGTCGGGATTGAAGCCGCCAAACCGAGCGGATTCGAAACGACCACGCTATACGCGCCCGCTTGTTGGACCTGGACGTTGGTTAAATTCAGTGTCGCCGAAGTCGCGCCGGCAATTTCATTCGAGTTAAAGCTCCATTGATATGTAAGCGGGGCGGACCCGGACGTCTGAATTTGGAAAGACGCATTTTGCCCGGCGAAAACGGTGGCGTTGGCTGCCTGGGTCAAGATTTTCGGAGGCGCAACCAGAGAGAAGCTGGTGAGCGCGGCGAGTTGTGGCGTCGGAATGCCAGCACCGCCGGTCGGCGTCTGAATGAAATCCGACGCCCCATGTTGGCCGCCGTTGGCGACGGCCTGGTCATAATTTGAACCTGCCGAGCTGTCCCAAACACGCAAGAAGATGCGGGCGGTCCCGCCTGGGGTGACGTCCGGCAGAATCAGATTAACAGGCGTAAAAAAACCGGCATCGGCCCCGGATAAAAAAGGGACGGCTGGACTGGCCGCACGGTACACGCCATCCGAGCCTGCGGCAAAAACCTGCGCCAGATAACGCGGACCGGCGAGGAGAAAACCATTCATATCATAGATGGGAGCATTCGTCGGGGTCCGGTTCGAAACGAAAAGAGTCGCGCCGTTCGAGGCATTGGAAGGCAGAACATTGAGCACGGCGCCCGCGCTCATGATGGTCCCTTCGGAACTGCTGATGCTCACCGTGTAAGTGCCTGCGTCGCCGAGCTGCGCGTTCGTCACGGTCAAGGACGTATTCGTCGCATTCTGAATCGTTGCCCCATTTAGGAACCATTGGTACGTCACTGGCAAAGAGCTGGAAGCGACTACGTTCAAGGATGCCGACTGGCCCGCGGAAACAGTGCTCGACGCCGGTTGCTGAGTAATTGCGGGCGCCAGGCCCGGACGCGCGGAGACCGTGAACTCGGCTACGTGGAAGTTACCATCGAGCGGCTCGCGTCCCGGTCCATTGAAGGGCAACGAAGGATCGGTAAGTGCCTCGAGGCGGATGCCCGTGATGCCAGTCAATCGCGTCGCCATCACGACGGTATAAAGATCGTTGGGATTCAGCGCACCGCTGGCCAGAAGGGAGCCGTCCGGCTGCGGAGTCAGCACCGCGCCGCTTTGCGAGGTTGCCGAGATGATGTCCAGGACCGACCAGTTCGCTGTCACGTCACCGCCGGTCTGCAATCCATCGGCAAATGAGTCGCGCGGATCGGTGGTCCCGGACAGCCGAAAATGCCCGAGGGTATGAGCAGTCGTTCCCGGGGTGGATATCACGTTAAACAAAAGCGAAAACGTGAAAACCGTGCCGCCGGAAAACCCCACGTCATTCCGTGTCTCGAATACCGCCGTCTGGTTTGTAATATTCGGGTAAATCCCCCATCCCCGGTTGTCTGTGGTAATCCCATCAATCATGCTCGCGGCGGAATAATCGCCGCCTTGCGTTTGGGAAAAGGTGGCGGTGGCGTTTTGCAAAAGGACAGGTAACTCGCTTCTGCACTTCCCTTGAGATCCGGCGTTGTAAATCGCAGAAAGCTCCTGCTGTGAAAGAGCGCTACCATAAAACGTTACTTCATCTATTTTACCGTCGAAGAAGTCGATAGCGGATGACGTTAGTGCCTGGCGCGCGCCAATTGCGGCATCATTGGTGGCGCTCAAAACTGTGATCGGCGCGTC
>DASYTB010000568.1:0-5429 GCA_036002705.1 Verrucomicrobiia bacterium | reverse complement strand
CGACTGGAAGAGCTGAGCGCTTTCATCTACAAACACGCGCATGACCGAACCGGTTCCGGAGAACTTTTTCCAGTTCGAAAAACTGTTGGTCGCGCTCGCGCGCGCGGGCGTTGATTTCGCTGTCGTGGGTGGCGTGGCGGTGTCATTGAATGGCTTTGTTCGTGCCACGGATGATGTGGACATCATAGTTGCCGATGGCTCCGAAAACATTCGCAAACTGTTGGAGTGCCTCGTTCATTGGGGTGAAGGTTGGGCTCGTGAATTGAAAGTTGAAGAATTTGTTCCCCAGGAAGGTTCGATCCGGATCATGGAGGATTTTGATCTTGATCTCTTCACGAGAATGCGAGGGAAGTCACTGGAAGATTTCAGGCCACGGCTTAAAACGCTGCAAACGGCGGGTGTAAAAATCCGCTATCTTGCACCCGAAGACTTGATTTATCTAAAGCAACAGTCCTGGCGGGAAAAGGATCGAGTGGATGTTGCCGCCCTCAGGAGCATTCTCGAAAGATGAGACTTTGGCGGCGTGATTTATGAAATTAGGTTTCGTATCGGCCATTCTGCCGGATCAAACTGTCGAACAAATCCTCGCTTTTGCGGGAGAGCAAGGATTCGAATGTGTCGAGTTGATGTGCTGGCCGGTCGGGAAGGCTGAGCGTAAATTCGCAGGAGTGACGCACGTCGATGTGACCGACGCGCGGAAAATCCCGGTGGATCAGCTCCTCGGCTTGGCGGCGCACCATGGGGTCGAGATCAGCGCGCTCGGCTACTACCCAAATCCGCTTGATCCCGATCCTCAAGTTTCCAAACGCGCAGTGGATCACTTGAAAAAGGTGATTCTCGGGGCGGAGAAATTCGGACTGGATCGGGTGAACAGCTTTGTCGGGCGGGATTGGACTAATAGCGTCGATGAGAATTGGCCCCGTTTTCTGAAAATCTGGCGGCCTTTGATCGCGTTTGCCGAGGACCACGGCGTGCGTATCGGCATTGAAAATTGTCCGATGTTCTTCACTCAAGACGAATGGCCAGGCGGAAAAAACCTGGCGATCAGTCCCGCGATCTGGCGGCGAATGTTTGCCGATATCAATAGCCCGAACTTCGGATTGAATTACGATCCATCGCACATGGTCTGGCAGCAAATGGATTGGCTCAAGCCCCTGCGCGAATTCCGCGAGAAGCTGTTTCACATCCACGCCAAGGACGTCCGGCTCGGTCGCGACGAATTGAATGACGCGGGCATTTTCGCGTATCCGAAAGAATACCACTTTCCGCGCATTCCCGGCTTCGGCGACATCGATTGGGGCAAATTCATCGGCACTTTGATGGAAGTGGGATACGACGGTCCGGTTTGTGTCGAAGTAGAGGATGATACGTTTGGCAAGACGCTCGAAGGACGCCAGCGCGCGCTGAAGGTTTCGCGTAATGTGCTGTTGCCCTTTTTCGCGAATTAGAGCGGAGACTTTCGTCGCATGAAATATAGTTACACCGAATTGGCGAAGATGATCGATCATTCGCTGCTGAACCCGACCCTCACCGATCGTGAGCTGGAGGACGGCTGCGCCATCGCCGCGAAATACAACGTGGCGAGCGTCTGCATCAAGCCTTACTACGTGAAGCGCGCCGCCGAGTTGCTCAAAGGCACCAGTGTCGTCGTGGGCGCGGTGGTGAGCTTTCCACACGGCAGCAGCACGATCGAGGCAAAGCGTTACGAGACGAAGATCGCGTGCGATGACGGCGCGACCGAAATCGATGTGGTGGTGAATATTGGAAAGACGCTCTCCGGCGATTGGTCTTACGTCGAACACGAAATCCGAACCGTTTGCGACGAAGCACATCGGCACGGGGCGATTGTGAAGGTGATTTTCGAGAACGATTTTCTTCCCGACGACGAAACGAAGATCAAATTGTGCGAGGTCTGCGAGCGCGCGGGAGCAGACTACGTGAAGACTTCCACCGGCTACGGCTTTGTGAAGCGCCCGGATGGGAACTACAATTACAAAGGCGCCACCGAGCACGATTTAAAACTGATGCGAGCGCACTGCTCGCCGAAGGTCAAGGTCAAGGCCGCCGGCGGGGTGCGTGATCTGGATGGGCTGATCAAAGTCCGCGAGCTCGGAGTGGACCGTTGCGGCGCGAGCGCGACCGTCGCGATCCTGGAGGAATATCACAAGCGCGCCGCCGCCGAAAAGGCGGGGCAGACGGTCGAAGAAAAAGCGCCTCTTCTTGGCGTCGGCGGCTACTGATCGTGCGCCTCATCCGCGCAGAAGAATTGAGGAGCGAGGGATTCGGGCTGAACGCAAGCCGCCCGCCATAACTTAGCTGAGCAAGGTCGTAAGCCGATTCCGGGATTTGACGGAGAATGGCGCTAACAAATTAACAAATTAACAAATTGCATTGACGGCTCTCCTCCTTTTGGCACCCGTCAGGGACGGTGCAAAGCCAGTCCGCCGAGAGCAGTGTTCTTGTCCCGGGCGGCGAAAATGTCGGCGGGTTAGACGAGAAGCAGTGTTCTGAGGTGCCATCCGCGCCATCGGATGGTTTCAAGCGTTTAACCTGTTTTCAGGCGGCCCTCAATGGGGGGCGATCTTACTATGCTTTGGAACTTATCCGATGATGGGGCTTCTAAAAATACAGCGTCATAAATAAATGCGCATCTCAAGCAATTTAACACAACCGCCTCAGTGTTTCATTGGGACCGCCCTTGAACTGCCACTTCGACGAATGCGCAATTACTTATGACGCTGTGTTTTTAGCGTCCGCTTGTTCTGCGAGCCTGCCAATAAATCCGAGGTTTTCTCCTGCGTGGTTTCAAATGCGGCCGGATTGGCATGCTCGTACTCGCAAAACCCTCTTCAAATAAAGGTCACATAAAGTCTTATGGCGAAATCACCGCTCGATAAAATTGTCCATGCTGATTCGTGACCGTTTGCTCGGAGAGGGGAGGCGTGCCGGCCACTATGTTCGTGGCGAATGGCTGCCAATCCAGGAGATTGCCGGAGCGCTCAAGAATTACAGTCGCTTCGTTATCCATTCCGTTTACGATTAATTGGACTACCCCCGGCTCTGTGCCCGGGAAAACGTCGAGCGAAAAAACGTTGAACAGGTCGGCGAGGCTCCGGCTGTTTTGAGCGTCGCCGAGGAAAGGTCGCACGCCGAAAATCTCCTGGAAGGTGCGCAACGTGGCGCTGTGCGTGTATGGAATCGAGTTGTGGTAGCCGTGTCCTTTGGCCAGCGGGGAGAGAACAATCATTCCCATCGGGCCGTCTGAAAAATCCGTGCCTTCATCCCAGGTTAGAAAAATCGCGCCGTTGTTCGTATAGGCGGCCGAGTTCATGATTTTTGGAATCTCCATCGACAGCCAATGGTCGCCCGCTGCCCGCGCGCTCGCGAAACCAGGATTAAAATCGTGCATATCATTGGTCAGGTTTGGGGTCACATAATTGTATCGCGCGACCGCGTTATTCGTTAAATCGGCTGCAAGTTCCCAATAAGGGCGGACCTGTTCCATGCAGAGCAGGCCGTTCGTGCGAATGTCATTGAAGAAAAGCATCGGACAGTGCCGCGGAGCGTAGGGATAGGAATTGTAGAGCGGGCAATTGGTGCCGGTGATGCTTTCCTGGTAGGCCCGCCATGAAACCCCTGCTCCTTGCAAAAGAGTGACGAGGTGGTTGGTCGAGTCAATCGCGTGATCAAAGTCATCGAAAATGCCGAAATTTGTTCCCGCCTCCAGCCAGAGATAATTCGCTTCGCTGGGATGTACCCCGGCTGGTGAACGATAATTGTTCGCGTAGGAAGCCATCGGAAGCAGTACGTTGTTGATGAACGGGCATTCCGGGTCTCCTTTGATTAGGCTCCAATCATGATTTTCCATCATGACCAGGAACACCGTTTGAATGTTGGTGAGGTTTGCGGCCGCCGAGCCGTTCGCGCAAAAAAGTTGAAGCAGAACTGCGGCGGATGCCCAAAGGCCGCCCCGTTTGCGATTGCATGCGGCTATGGCACGGCCGCCAAAGAGCTGACGGAGAAAGCGGTGCAGAAGATAGACTGTTGTGGGGTCCCCAGTGATACCAAAACGTAACAATATCTTTCTTACGGCGCAAATGAGATCGACGTAAATCGGTAAATTAAGCTTTTTCTGAGGCGTGTCCGCGAGCCCGATAAAAGGCTACAATTAAAAATCCTGGCTGAGGAAATTCTTTTCGGCCCGTTGTGCTGATCTCTTTTAAATCTTGCTCCAATCGATGGGTTGCCGGATATCCATCCGCGGCAGGTTCTCCTGCACTGCTTCCGGGTATTTCTGGGCGGCGCCGGTATTGAAGATCACAACT
Source organism: Verrucomicrobiia bacterium (assembly GCA_036002705.1). Lineage (GTDB taxonomy): Bacteria > Verrucomicrobiota > Verrucomicrobiia > Limisphaerales > SXQI01 > DASVNK01. The sequence continues at coordinate 1,104 of DASYTB010000568.1, read as the reverse complement.
CGTTCGTCGGCTTGAATCTGTCCTTCACGCCGCAGCACTTCCAAGGCGCCGAGACAGACCGCCGTTTCGGGACAAAGCGCGATTCCTTCGCGAGAGGCGGCCAGTTGCATCCATTTCGAGATGTCTCCCTCCGGCGTAGCCAGCGCGATTCCGCCGCTTTGGCGCACGGCGTCCAGAATCATGAAATCGCCCACCGCCGCCGGAACGCGGATGCCGCTCGCCACGGTGGCGGCGTTCTCGAATTTTTTCGCGAACCGCTCGCCCTTTTCGAAGGCAACCGCGATGGGGGCGCAACCATCGCTTTGGCACGAGATCATTCGCGGTTTCCTTGGTGATTTCAGCCAGCCGAGCGCCTCAAGTTCGGCAAACGCCTTCCACATTCCGATCAGGCCCGTACCGCCGCCCGTCGGGTAAAGAATGACATCCGGCAATTCCCACTCGAACTGTTCGGCTAATTCGAGGCCCATGGTCTTTTTCCCCTCGATCCGATACGGCTCCTTTAAGGTGGAGACATCGAACCATCCTTTTTTCGCCTTTCCTTCACCCACAATGCGACCGCAATCGGTGATGAGTCCGTTCACCAGGAATGTCCTGGCTCCGGCGAGAAAACATTCCTTCTGGTTGATGCTCGGTGTGTCCTCCGGCATGAAGACGTAAGCTTCCATTCCGGCGCGGGCCGCGTAAGCCGCCATCGCGCCACCGGCATTGCCCGCCGTCGGACAGGCAACACGCGTCACGCCAAACTTCTTCGCCATCGAGATGGCCAGCGCCATCCCACGGGCCTTGAAACTGCCTGTTGGAAGGCGGCTCTCGTCCTTGACCCACAAGTGATCAACTCCGAAATGTGAGGCGAGACGTTTGGTTTGGAGCAAGGGCGTCATCGTCTCTCCCAAAGAAACTACCTCGTCGAGGTCATCAACGGGCAAAAGCTCGTGATAGCGCCAAAGCGTCGGAGGCCGACTGGCCAAGCTGCTTTTCGAGAAGCTCTGGCCGACGGCGGAGAGATCATACTTCACCCAGAGCGGCCGCTGACACGCGGTGCAGAGATTTTGGATGACGGTCGGATCGTGCCGGTCGCCACAGAGCGCGCATTCCAGATGTGTG
>DASYTB010000567.1:0-1777 GCA_036002705.1 Verrucomicrobiia bacterium | reverse complement strand
ATGAAGTTCAGGATTCGATCGTGGCAAGAGTGCAACGCCGCGTGCTGGAGGGAATGGGACTGGTCGTTTTGCATTCCGGACACCATTCGAAGATTTTCCGCTCGCTGATGGGAACTCACTGCTCGTTGAAGTGGCGCGAGGCAACCGACAAGGAGCGTCTCTGGAATATCTATTCCTCACACCCAATCACAGCTGGTGTGGGCGAATATTTTGAGATTCCCGCGGAGGAAATGTATGGCGAGCCGTTTGGCATCCCGACGCCGGATGAACTGATTTTTATTTCGTGGTTTACCGGTGGCGAAGTTTTCCGGAGCGGCGCGACGTGGCGGCGTGGTCACGGCCGGATTTTCTACTTCCGCCCGGGTCATGAGACGTATCCCACCTATCACCTGGCATCCGTTCAATTGGTTATCACCAATGCCGTTCATTGGGCGCGGGCCACCGTCGCAATTCCCGATACATGTCCGAATTCGCCGGCGCTTGAGCCACTGCCACCGGCATAACCCATAACCTGGAGTGCGGGTGACTCACCCGTGAGGACACGGCAACGGGGTCGCGGCCGCTCCAAGCGATACGGGAAGCCTGTCGCTTGAAGCGAGAAAAGTGTTGAACGTAAATCGGCGGATGCGTCAGTGCTCCCGCTTCACTTCACCAAGCCGGCGGAAAAATCGTGCACATGCATCGCTTCAAGCTTGGCGCGATTCGCGAAGAGCGATGTCAGCTGCTTCGCTTTTTCATCGCCATAGTGGGCGGCAAAGGCGGACTCAGCCTTCTTCTGCAACTGGGGAATCCCCTCCTTGCGGCGTCGGCGATGGCCCAGTGGATACTCGACTACGACTTTTTCGGTTTTCGTGCCGTCCTTATAAAACACTTGGATCGCGTTCGGGATGGAGCGCTTTTCCGAGTCGAGGTAATCCTTGGAATATTGCTTATCCTCGGCGACGACCATTTTCGCCCGAAGCGCATCGACGCGTGGATCGGCGGCGAATTTGTCCTCGTAATGTTCATTCGCGAGGCTGCCGTAAATCAACGCAATTGCCACCATGTACTGCAAACACTGGTCGCGTTCCGCTGCGCCTTGGAGTGGTCCACTCTTATCGATGAGCCGGATTGCGGTTTCGTGGGTCGAAAGCTCAATGCGGTCGATTTTATCGAGACGCTGCTTCACGAGCGGATTGAGGAGGGCCGCGCATTCGATCGCGGTTTGGGCGTGAAATTCGGCGGGGTAGGAGATTTTAAACAACGTGTTTTCCATCACGTAATTTCCCAGCGGACGGATCAGGCGGACGAGGTTGCCTTTGAAGCAAACGTCATTGAATCCCCACGTTTTGGCCGTGAGCGCGGAAGGATAACCCATCTCGCCCGTCATCGCGATCAGCGCCAGGCGAACGGCGCGGCTGGTGGCGTCGCCAGCCGCCCACGATTTGCGCGAGCCAGTGTTGGGCGCTTGCCGGTAAGTGCGAAGGGCGGACCCGTCGAGCCACGCGTGGGAGACGGCGTTGATCACTTGATCGCGCGAACCGCCGAGCATCGCGGTGGTAACCGCTGTCGAGGCCACACGAACGAGCAGGACGTGATCGAGACCGACGCGGTGAAACGCATTGTCGAGGGCGAGAACGCCTTGGATTTCGTGTGCCTTGATCATCGCGATCAATACTTCGCGGATGGTCAGGGGTGCGCGCTGGATCGGCGGGCGGGAGCCAAAAGCGGTTAGGCGCTGGCCGGCGGCCTGATTGCGGGAAAGCCAGTCGGCGGTTGCGAGGATCGCCCCGAGATT
>DASYTB010000566.1:0-9799 GCA_036002705.1 Verrucomicrobiia bacterium | reverse complement strand
TTAGCTCAACGCAACCTGGCCCCCAAACCGTACCGTTGGAAGGCTAAAGGTGAAGAAATCCTCGCCAAAATTCAGCGAGCGAGACAAAAACTGGAAAGCGCTGTTTCTGTATAGCTATTTAATGAACACTACACTAGGCTGGAGCCACCATCGGATTCGGGCTATGAGGATAACCGTGCCGACGATAAGGAGCGGACCGATGATTCTCCAAAAGACGCCGTTCCAATAGTCCTCTTTACCGAGGTAAAGGTTCGCCCAACCCTTCAACCCATTCTTAACGGACAGCCCCAACCCGAACAACAGGCCGAGGTAAGCGCCCAGCCGTTCCAGGCTCGGACATTCGTTGCGAAGGTGCGGCCCGGAAGTGGCGCGTTCTCGCTCCGAGAGCGGACGGTTTACCAGATAATAAGCGACGCCATACGCGATGCCGATGATGATGTTTCGTCTCGCCAACATTTCCACATCTTCAGCGTCTTTGAAAGTTCGATGGCTAAGCCCTGTTTCAGGACGTGGAGCTTTAAGGCAAGCAAGTGATCAAGCGATGGAACCTGAGCCGTGGCTTTTCCGAATTCCCTTTCTTCTGAAGCGGCCCAGAACTGGTCAAAAGTCGCGGAATTCACGAACATTAAATCCAAGCCAGTGGATTGATCCGGTGGAGAGAATTGCGCGAAGGCCGAGGTTTCGGCGATAAGTCGGAATTTCTGATTGAGGAGCCTCTGCCGCCACTCCTCGCGGTCGTCATCACACGCGAGGAAAGCAATGTCGAAAGTGGCTCGGCTATGGCCATGCGCCGCCACGGCGTAGCCGCCGATGACCAGAAAGCACAGCACGGGTTCCTGCCGAGCAATTTCGACGTAATCGTGAAGATCCACCGGCGCCAATGTATCGTTCGCGGATTCTTCGGACAATTTGATTAAGCACGTTGGTTAAGCCGGTTATTTGGTTCGCGTGCGAGGCTCCCTAACGACTCGCTGCAACGCGTCATCATGGATGCCCTCGGAATAAAACTGCAGTTTATTCCAAAGGTGCAGGCAGACGCAGCGTAACATCGACTGATCAATTTCGTTTGAGCGGCTGCTATTGTAATCGATTGGGACGGATTTTAGCGGAGCTCCACAGTTGATGCGACGCCAGCTCACGCCTTGGCACCATTCCCATTCACGATGAATGGCGCGAACTCGGCGTGAAGGTGGGGCGGGATGCGGGCGCGGAAACGAGCGGTTTCGCCGTCGTAATCGCGTTCGATCACCTGGCCTACTGCATGAAGTCGGGCGATAACATTCGAGGCGGTGTGAGGGACATTGAGTTCGAGAAACTCACGAATGGGCCGTAGTTCGGCGCCGACGGCGTGGAGGAGCTCGGGAACGCCTTTCCCCGTCTCCGCTGAAATAGCGACCGAGGGGTGATGCAGTTCGAGCAGGCGCTGGACGACTTGCGGCTCGGCCTTGTCAATTTTGTTAAAGACCATCAGCGTTGGCTTGCCGCTGGCGCCGATCTCTTCCAGGACTGCGTTGACGGCTTGAATCTGCTGGTCGCAATGAGGATGGCTGGCATCGACCACGTGCAGAAGCAGATCCGCCTGGACCACTTCTTCCAAAGTTGCCTTGAAGGATTCCACAAGGTCGTGCGGCAATTTGCGGATGAAACCGACCGTGTCGCTCAGCAAAACATTTTGGTTCGTGGGCAAGCGCAGGCGGCGCGTTGTTGGGTCGAGCGTGGCAAATAATCTATTCTCGGCCAAAACATCCGCGCCCGTCACTCGATTTAAGAGCGTGGATTTTCCCGCGTTCGTATATCCGACTATCGATGCGAGCGGCCAGTTGCTGCGCTGCCGTCCGGAACGCTGTGTGCTGCGTTGCCGGCGAACTAAATCGAGTTCTTCGCGGATTTTATCGATGCGCTCCTGCACTTTGCGGCGGTCCGCTTCAAGCTGGGTCTCGCCTTCGCCACCGCGCATACCGATGCCGCCCTTTTGACGCGAAAGGTGTGTCCAGTAGCGGGTGAGACGCGGAAGCAGATGTTCCAGTTGCGCCAGCTCAACCTGAAGCTTGCCTTCGCGCGTTCGGGCGCGCTGCGCGAAAATGTCAAGGATCAGCGCGGTGCGATCCAGGATTTTGCACTCGAAGAGTTTTTCCAGGGTGCGGCTTTGAGCGGGCGAAAGTTCATCGTCGAAAATAACCGTATCAACGTCGTGCTCGCGGCACCAGGCGGCGAACTCCTCTGCTTTTCCCGAACCGATGTAACTCCGGGCCACGGGCGCCTCCAGCTTTTGCGTTCCGGTGCCGGCGATTGTCGCTCCGGCGGTGATGGCTAGCTCGGCAAGCTCCGCGAGGGATTCTTGAACGTCCCAGCGGTTGCGGGATTTGAGCTCGACACCAACAAGGAAGACGTTTTCAGTGCGCTTGGCGGCGATTTCGATGAGGGCTTTCAATCAAGTGTCTGACGAATACGACGAATATAGGCCTCGGCGGCCCCACTGCAACTTGAGTTTGGAAATCCATCCACCCGCGCAAACGCCCGCATTCCTGCCCGCGCATGAAGTTTTGGCGAATCTATTCGTCTGATCAGCATCGTTCCGCTAGAATGAATGTCACTCAAGAGTTGTAATCGACGTGTGAATTTGTCCAGTTTCACCAAGTTTTTGCTTTTCGCCCTCCCTCTCGCGGTCTTTTGTGCTTGCTCCAAAACTCCGGCGGTCGCGGAAAGGCGGAGCGAGCCCAAGCGTGTCCGCGCGATTCGCGTGCAACAAACCGCGGTCGAGGAAACTGTTTATGCCACCGGCGCTCTGGCCGCGCAGGATCGCGCGGCACTCAGCGCCAAAGTTCCCGGACGTGTCGAATCCATCCGAGTGGACCTGGGCAGCAAAGTCAAAAAGGGGGAACTCCTCGCCCAAATCGAGAAGCGCGATTTCGAGCTGCGCCGCCTGCAAGCTGACGCGGCCCTGGCTCAGGCCCGCGCCCGGCTTGGAATTGCTCTCACTGGAGAAGAGGACGAAGTCGAGCCGGAAAAAACAAGTGTCGTCAAGGAAGCGCGCGCCGTTTTCGCCGAAGCGACCAAAACCCGGCAGCGCACTATGAAGTTGCGCGAACAAGGCATCATGCCCGAAGCCGACGTGGAAGCCGCCGAGGCCCAGTATCAGGTCGCCGCAAACCGCCTTGAAGAAGCCATGCAGGAAGCCAAGAATAGGATGGCCACTTTAAAGCAGCGCCAGGCGGAGTTGGCCATGGCAGAGCAGGAACTCAAGGACGCCGAAATCCGCGCGCCCTTCGACGGCGTCGTGGAAAGCCGCCAGACCAGCCAGGGCGAGTTTCTTAATGTCGGAATCCACGTTTTGACCGTCGTCCGCATCGATCCGATCCGCATGCGCCTGGAGATCGCGGAGAAAGATGCTTCCCGCATTCGCGCCGGGCAAAGGGTTCTCTTGCGCCTGGAAGGCTCCGACCAGGCGCGCGAAGGCACGATAAGTCGGCTAAGCCCGGTCATTTCCGCCGGAAACCGGATGCTCGTCGCCGAGGCCGATTTTCAAAATCCTGACGGAGCCCTCCGCCCGGGTTCGTTCGCCAAGGCGGACATTGTGGTCAACGATCACTCACCCGGATTATTCATTCCGAAGAGCTCCATTATTACCTTCGCCGGGATGCAAAAAGTTTTCCTTGTCGAACATGGGAAGGCCGTCGAAAAGGAAGTGAGCCTGAAACGCCAAAAAGGTGAAGACGTGGAAATTGCGCACGGCGTTAAATCCGGCGACATGGTTGTGGTTGATCCCGGCGGGTTGCGCAATGGGCAAGCGGTTGAACTTTCGGGCGGGCAGAGTTAGCAGCCATAGGAATTCAGGCGTTATCTGGTTGAAGGGTCGAATGTGGTCGCGATTTCGGTCGGCCACGAGCATTGGCGTGGAATGCGGAAGGCGTTCATGAGAGCGACCGAATAAGGGCTGTCTCCAGTCACAGGATTGCTTGGCGAGTAATCACTCTCCATAGGTCCCGGCCCGACCGCATTCCTACCAAAAAGTTGCCGAAGGCCGTCGGCGACGAAAGGCGGCCAAGCGGCGCTCTATTGGAGTCCATATACCCGAATCGCATTCCGCCGGAAATATTTCTCTGAAATCGCGGGCCCTTTGGTTTCAAAATATTGGCGGACGATAGTGAGAACCGTGGCGTAATCCGCGAAGCGTGTGCTGACCGGCCAATTGCTTCCGTAAATAACGCGGTCTTCGCCGAAGCTTTCAAAGAGGAAGTTCAGAACTGGCCGGTAAAATTCCACGTCCTTCGGCGCCTTGAATTCAAGGCCGGTCGCTTCCGGCAAGCCTGACACTTTCATGTGAACATTTCGATGCCGCGCCGCTTCCCGGATGTCAGCGGACCACTGGGCATCCGGTCTTGTTCCGTCGATATGCACACCGGCGCAATGATCGATCACAATCCGCAATTCCGGCAGCGCGGCGGCGAGACGCGCAACTTTCGGGAGTTGATCCGGCCCGCCGACGACATCCAAAGCGAGTTGACGGTTGGAAAGCAGCCGCAAATCGCGGAGGAAATCGGTGTTTTCCGGGGCGAGTGGAATATCCCAACCGCCCGTGCGAATTCCGCGGAAGCTTTTCCGGCTGGTGAAGCGATTAAGATCGTTCGCGAAATCGGGGCGGCCCGGCTTGAGATGCCCGACCAGCCCGAGAAGGAACGGATCCTTCTCCGCGAGACCCAGCACCCATTCATTATCTTCAACCCAGGGACTGGCTTCGACCACCACCGCGCCCACGACGCCGAGCGGCCGCGCGATTTTTTCAATTTCATTCGGGAGAACCTGGCGGTAAAGAACGGCGTCGTTTTTCGGCGGCCAGGGAACGCCCTGCGGCCGCAAGGGATCATAAAAATGCGCGTGGGTATCGATGGTACCGCCGGGAGACGCCGGAGATTCGGAAGTGCTTTTGCATCCGGCCAAAGCGGCTACGCCCGCAGCGAAGAGGAAGTTCCGACGAGTCAGCTTCTGCATAGATTGATGACAAGGAAATGACCGGTTGCTGGGCAAGCATAAAGTGCGGTCATTCGGGTTTCCGACAGGGCGGGTTCAAAAAGAGCGAAGCAACGGAGCGCGGACCTTTCTGTCCGCTCGAACGGTAATGGAATTCGATTAAGGCGCTACTCGCGGACAGAAATGTCCGCGCTCCATTCGACGTTTCTTGAATCAGCCGTGAGTTTCGGCGTTCGGATTTAATAGCACTTTTCTCTCGCCATCTTCTCACCCGAGTTTCAGGGGTCTGCCCTGATACAGAAGCGGATCTTGTGAATTATCGTTGCTTGTGTTGGTAAGCCGCGGATTCCCGCACAGACCGGACGTGCTTTTCTATGAGGCAGCTATGAAGCAAAGGTTTCTAGAGAGGCTTTTTTCCAGAAGAGAAAAGCCTCCGGTTTCAGTCTCGGTGGTTATTCCGGCGCATAATGAAGAAGCGTTCCTGCCAGCCACCCTGGAGGCGTTGCGAAAACAGGATTATCCGCATTTCGAAACGATCGTTGTGACGAATGGTTGCACGGATCATACCGCCGAAGCGGTTCGCGGCCAATGTGATCAGCTCTATGAACTCGAAGAACGCGGACTGGGTCCGGCCCGTAATCTGGGCGCGGAGAAAGCCAAAGGTGACCTGCTGCTGTTTTTGGATGCGGATACCATCCTCGAATCCAACGCGCTGGCCACGATTGCGTCCCGCTTCACGCGCAGGCATTCCGCGGGAACGCTAAAGGGCCTCCCGGACAACGCAAAGCCTTCATACAAAATGATTTACTTTCTCAAGAACCTGATGCACAAGATCCATGCGCATCACGGCAGTTCCGGAGTGATTCTTTGCTGGAAGGATCAGTTTCGCGTGGTGGGCGGGTTTGATAACGAACTTTACTTGCGCGAGAACAGCGATCTGATGAAGAAGCTGCGCCGGTTCGGAAGTTACACCTATATCCGCGCGACCCCCGCGATCACCTCGATGCGGCGCTATGATAAGGCCGGCGTGAGGGAGATGTTGCTCCTCTGGCTAAAGGTGTGGGTGCTATCGAACTGTTCCGATATCCGGAACCAGACCTACGAAGGGATGGCCGAACGGGGGCCCCAAATGTCGCGCTTTGGCACGTGGCTCATCGAGAAGATCGAGAAGCGCCGCCAAGCCGTTCGCACTCGCAACGCCGAAGCCACGTGGTAGAAACGTTTTCTTAACAGCCAGGGCAGGTGGAGAACCGAAGGCCGGGCCGATTAATTCAGCCCGGCCTCGCTTTGTCCGAATTCGGGCTGAAGGCGAACCGCTTACGCTTTAAAAGCGAAGGTCTCTCCCGCTTCCTTCCAGCCGAGGCGCTCGGGCTCGGCGCTCATGGCCGCTTCGAGCCGTTCCAATGGTTCCGCGGAATCTTCGCGTCCGAACCGGAACGTATAATGATGCATCGGCAGGATGTACTTCGCGCCGGCCTCATTCGCCATCTGCAGCGCCTGCTCGGGATTGCAGTGCGAATAGATAAATGGGTTGTAAGCACCGATCGGCATGCAGGCGAATTCGAACGGCCCTTTGCTGCGGATTCCCCTAAAGCCGCTCGACAGCGCCGTATCGCCTCCGAAAATGACCTGCTTTCCGTTGCGCTTCAGGATATAGCCGTTGTAGCCCCGCTGCGTATCGTGCCTCCAGCGCGCTCCCCAATGCTGCACTTGAAAAGCTTCAATCTCGATCTCGCCCGCGGTGGTTTTGATCTGCGCGCTTTCGCCCCAGCTTAGTTCGGAGTAACTACGAAGCGGCGTATCGTTCAGAAGATCACTCGTGTTTTTGGCGGTGACGACTTGCGGCCTGCCAATGGCATTCAGGCTGGGGATATCGAAATGATCCAGGTGCGCGTGCGAGAGCAGGACCAGATCGATCTTAGGAAGTTCCCGGGGCCTAAGAGCGCACGCTTGACGGCGCAGCGGCCCGATCGTGCCGACACCACAGTAAGCGCCGATCCGCGAGAAGAGGACCGGATCCGTGATGACATTCACCCCTTCGAAGTTCATCAGTACGGTAGCATGCCCCAGCCAGGCCGCGGTGATGGTATTCGAATCCCAATCGGCTGGCGTCGGTTTGTGCCGTGCCGGCATGGCGGATTTGGCCAGATCAGCCATGCGCTGGCTGACAAAGCGCATGGCGGGCGTGCCGGAAGTTTCAACGGCGGCCACCCCGCTGGCGAGGCCGATTCCGGTCAAATGTAAAAAACGACGACGCGAAAGTTCTCTCTTCAATGCCAAGCCCTTCTGGAACATTTTCGAGCGCAAAATTACCTTGACTCGGGGAAAAAGCAAGTCTCCTGCCGGATTTTCCCTGAGGGAACACACGGAAAACCGCCTATTCTCTTCGGTGCGCCTCCCAAGGCTGTCCACTTTGTGGGCATCGCGGATCAAAACCTTCTGTTCCATCCCGGGTCGGCATATTTGCTTTGGGCGAGGAGGCGCGTTTGGGCCAGCGCCTCGTCGAGAAGACTCGCCGCCGGAGATTCTTGTGCGCGCCACAATGCGGCGAGGGCTTGCTTTAGCGCTTCAGGGGGGACGTTCAGGTTCAAGAGAAAATCCGAATGCGGGCGCTCCTTTCGATATTCCGGCTGGTCGGCGGGAATTCGCAGGGCGCGGGAGATTAATCCGAGATCAAAACTCAGAAGAAATGAGCCATGGAAGAGGACTGAACTTTTCTTCCGGCGCTGGGCGTTACCGGAAAACTTCCGGCCGTCCAGGGTTAAATCCGTGTGGCCTTGCAGTGTCACCGGCTTTTGGGCGAGCGCGGCGACCGCGCTTCGATTTCGCTCCATGATCAGGCGGTTTGCTCCGGTGATGGTTTCCAACTGGGGGGCAAAGGAGACAGGGAGGACCAACGTGTAATTTAAACAGCCCGGTCCTTGCAGGACGGTTCCTCCGCCGCTGACCCGGCGAAAAATCGGAAGCTTTAACGCGGCGCACTCTTCTTCATACACCTCTCGAGCCAAAACTTTCGAGAAACCAAGAACCACAAAATAAGAGGGCGATTCCCAAAACCGCACGAACCCCGGCGCGCTCGACTTCTCGCACAAATCGAGGAGCGCTTCGTCGCAGGCTAAATTCTCCGCCGGCGTGGAAAAGAACCGATCGAAAAACAGCATAATTACTTAGCCGCGCAACGGTTTTTGCTCTTTTGGCAAAAGGTTCTCATCGCGCCTTGATAGATCGAGCGCGCCACTCAGACGCCTTTTCGATCAACAAGGCCGTTTCCACTCTGTGGAGCGGCCACTGGTCCGATGTCCTGCCCGGACCTTCCTCCCTGCGGGCGGTCTTTGCCGATCATTGGGTAGAACTCGTCGCCATTAATCGTCTCGCGCTTCAACAGCTCGCGGCCGACTTTTTCCAGAAGATCGCGGTGCATCGTCAGAATTTCTTTGGCTTCCGAATAGGCGCGGTCCAAAATCTTTTTGACCTCTTCATCGATTTCCCGGGCCGTGACTTCACTTGAATCGCGCTGGAGTTGCCCATCCGGAGCGGCGAGATAGGCCGTTTGACGCTGAGCCACGTGCGCCAGGCCGATGCGCTCGCTCATCCCGTAAACGCAAACCATTTGCCGCGCGAGAGCGGTGCCGCGTTCCAAATCATTCTCCGCGCCGGTGGTAATTTCGCCAAAGACCAATTCCTCGGCGGCGCGTCCGCCGAGCAGTCCGCGAATTTTCGCGAGAAGTTCACCCCTTGTCGCGAGGAACTGCTGGTCCGTCGGGAGCTGCATGGTGTAGCCAAGCGCCGCGCGCCCACGCGGCACGATGCTGATCTTGTGGACCGGATCCGCCGACTCGCTTTCCGCCGCCACCAGCGCATGTCCCACCTCGTGATAGGCGACGCGCCGCTTCTCGTCGTCGTTCAGACGGCGGCTCTTCCGCTCCGGGCCGGCCACCACTTTCTCAATCGCTTCTTCCAGGTCGCCCTGACTGATTTCCTTGGCCTTGCGCCGTGCCGCCAGGAGAGCGGCTTCGTTCATCGTATTCGCCAGGTCCGCGCCCGAAAAACCGGGAGTGGCCTGCGCTATGCGCCGCAAATTCGCGTCCGGCGCCAGCGGCTTCCCTTTCGCATGCACTTTGAGAATTGCCTCGCGCCCATCGATGTCCGGCGCGTCCACAATCACCTGCCGATCGAAGCGGCCGGGACGCAGGAGGGCGCGATCCAAGATCTCCGGACGATTGGTTGCGGCCAGCAGAATGACTCCTTTGTTCGCCTCAAACCCATCCATTTCGACGAGAAGCTGGTTCAACGTCTGCTCGCGCTCGTCATTCACTGCGCCGACATGCACTCCCCTTTGCCGCCCAATCGCGTCCAATTCGTCAATGAAGACAATACAGGGCGCGCTCGCCTTGGCTTGTTGAAACAGATCTCGCACCCGCGCCGCGCCGACGCCGACAAACATCTCCACGAAATCGCTTCCGCTCAGAGAAAAGAACTTCACCCCCGCTTCCCCGGCGACCGCTCGGGCGAGCAACGTCTTGCCGGTCCCAGGAGGTCCAACCAGAAGAACGCCTTTCGGAATGCGTGCCCCCAGCGACTTGTAACGATCCGGGTTCTTTAGAAAATCAATTACCTCCTGCAACTCGAATTTCGCTTCGTCGCATCCGGCGACATCGGCAAACGTAACGCCCGTATCGCGATCAACCACGATTCGCGCCTTGTTCTTTCCGATACTGAGAATCGACTGCGCGCCCGCGCCCATCCGCCGCGAGAGAAAACTCCAGATCACAACCATGATGCCAATCGGAAGGATCCAGGCCACAAGGAATTGCGAGAGAAAACTGGGACG